>JAHDSB010000182.1 GCA_018433015.1 Clostridia bacterium
AACATTGCTGCAATAGATGATGCATTTTGTAAAGCAGAACGGGTTACTTTTGCGGGGTCAACGATACCGGCATCAATCATATCTTCATATACGCCAGTTAGAGCGTTGAAACCAATACCCTTTCCACTTTCTTTAACTTTCTCTACAACAACAGATCCTTCTAAGCCTGCATTGTTAGCGATTTGTTTAATAGGCTCTTCTAAAGCTTTCTTGATAATATTGATACCTGTCATTTCATCAACTATATCAGAATTAACATCGCCCATATTTCTGAGAACATCGATTAAGGCAGTTCCACCACCAGCAACGATTCCTTCTTCGACAGCAGCACGAGTTGCAGCCAAGGCATCTTCAATGCGATGTTTCTTCTCTTTTAATTCAGTTTCGGTAGCAGCACCAACTTGGATAACAGCTACACCACCTGATAACTTAGCAAGACGTTCTTGTAATTTTTCTCTATCAAATTCAGAAGTAGTATCTTCTAATTGTTTACGAATTTGAGCTACGCGGGCATCGATTTCTTCTTTGTTTCCGCGACCTTCAACAATAGTAGTCTCTTCTTTGCTAACTTTAACTTTAGCAGCTCTACCAAGCATATCTAAAGTAGCATTTTCTAATTTGAGTCCTACTTCTTCACTAATAACTTGACCACCTGTGAGAACAGCTATATCTTGAAGCATAGCCTTGCGGCGATCTCCAAAACCAGGTGCTTTTACACCAACACAAGTGAAAGTTCCACGTAATTTGTTAACAACTAAAGTAGCTAAGGCTTCTCCTTCAACATCTTCAGCAATTAAGAATAATTGTTTGCCGCTTTGTACTACTTTTTCTAAAACAGGTAAGATATCTTGGATAGCACCGATCTTCTTATCAGTAATTAAAATATAAGGATCGTCAAGAACTGCTTCCATTTTATCTGTATCAGTGATCATGTAAGGAGATATGTAACCACGATCAAACTGCATACCTTCAACTACATCTAAAGTGGTACCCATACCTTGTGATTCTTCAACGGTAATAACTCCATCGTTTCCTACAGTTTCCATAGCTTCAGCAATTAAACGTCCAATTTCAGGATCAGCTGCTGAAATTGAAGCAACTTGAGCAATAGCTTCTTTTGATTCGATTGGTTTTGCTACCTTTTTAACTTCATCTACTGCTTTAGCAACTGCTTTTTCGATACCTTTTTTCAGAATCATAGGATTAGCACCGGCAGCTACGTTTTTCAAACCTTCACGAATAATGGCTTGTGCTAAAAGAGTAGCTGTTGTAGTACCATCACCTGCAACATCATTTGTTTTGGTAGCTACTTCTTTAACCAGCTGAGCTCCCATATTTTCAAAAGGATCTTCTAATTCAATTTCTCTAGCAATAGTAACACCATCATTTGTAATCGTGGGAGATCCAAACTTTTTATCTAAAACAACATTACGACCTTTAGGTCCTAAGGTAATTTTTACTGCTTCGGCTAAAGCATTAACGCCTTTTTCCAAAGAACGTCTGGCTTCTTCGCTAAAAGATATATCCTTCGCCATCTTTTTTCCCTCCTAAAATAAATGTTTGTATTTCTTAAATTATTTAAGTTTAATTAACTTAAATAATAGCGTGTATATCACGTTCGTTGAGTATTAATACTTCTTCCCCATCGATTTTAATCTCAGTGCCGGCATATTTGGAGTAAATAACTTTATCTCCTACCTTTACTTCGAGAGCAACCTTCTGTCCGTTTTCTAATGTTCTGCCACTACCTACAGCTAATACTTCCCCTTGCTGTGGCTTTTCTTTGGCTGTATCGGGAAGAACTATACCACTCTTTGTTTTCTCTTCCTGTGCTAATGGTTTAATAACTACTCTGTCGCCGAGAGGCTTAATATTCATAGTAACAAACCCCCTTTTAATCTTTTAATTTTATTTATTTTTTGTTAGCACTCATCTTGATCGAGTGCTAACATCAATATCTATAATAGTATTCATGACATAAGTTAGCAATGTCTATATTTCATTATTATTCCAAGATATTTTACATTACGTCCCTATAGCTCTATTATTCTCTTTTTTTCGCCCGTGTATATTTTTTTATCCTGTTTTACTAATATTTGTTAGTTATATTCATATTTAAATATATTTCCACTAAGTGATAAGTTTATTCATTGCACCAAATAATATTTTCATTTATTATATAGAAGTAATTAAATTTTAATATAATAAAGGTGACGAAATTGGGAAAAAATTATCTACGTGAACAAATGCTAACAAAAAGAAATTCCCTTTCCTCTTTAGAAATTCAAGGGAAAAGTCATGAAACAGCTCAACGCTTGCTTCTCTTACCTGAGTATCGCCAAGCTAAAACAGTTCTAATTTACCTTCCTACTAAAAGTGAGATTAATACACTTGCTATAATACAGTCATCTTGGCAACAGCATAAGAATATTGTCATTCCGGTCTGTCAATCCAACAGGACCTTACTACTATCTAAATTGAACTGTTTTGCTGACTTAGCAAAAGGAACTTACGATATTCTTGAACCTGTAAAAGATAAAATCATACCTATAGATCCTCAGGAAGTGGATCTGGCAATTGTGCCAGGTTTAGCCTTTGATGAACAAGGTACACGATTAGGCTACGGTGGAGGGTATTTTGATAGATTTCTTAAAACATTACGAGAAGACTGCCCTGTTTTAGCCTTGTGCTATGAGTTTCAGGTTATTAAACATATCCCCACAGAAGTACATGACGTACCTGTAGATATGATTCTGACAGAAGAGGGCCTTCACAAGCTCTACAAGCACTAAGCAAAATTAAATTAACTATGATAAAGCAAAAAAACCGCAAGATAAAACTTGCGGTTTTTCTATGTGCTAAATTAATTAGTCTCTAACTTTAACAATTAATTCAACTTCACAAGTAGCTCCTAAAGGCAGTTCACTAACGCCTACTGCACTTCTAGCATGAGCACCTTTATCACCAAACAGTTCTCCTAACAGTTCAGAAGCACCGTTGATAACTTTAGGTTGCATATCAAATCCAGCAGCACTATTAACGAATCCAACAACTTTAGCAACTTTTTCTACTTTGTCTAAGTCGCCGATTAAGCTCTTAACTACGCCTAAGCAGTTCAGAGCACATACTTTAGCTGCTTCATAAGCATCAGCTTCTGATACTTCTCCGCCAGCTTTACCTTTATATTTCAGTTCCCCATTAACGAGAGGAATTTGACCTGAAGTATAAACATAGTTTCCAACTTTTACTCCGGGAACATAAGCAGCAACAGGTTTTGGTGCTTCAGGAATGCTTAATCCCATTTCTTGTACTTTTTTTTCAACTACTGACATGGTAACACCTCATTCTCATTATTTTTCAATGCGCATTATTTTGCAACATTGCTTGCTGATTCAACAACCTTTTTATTATAAATACCAGTTAATCCTGCTTTTTCTACTTTAGCTTTGATAGCATCTACATCCATAGAATAGAGGCCTATTTCTTCCATGCGTTTGAAGTAAACGGAACCGGAGAAAGTATATTTCAGTTTCATACCATCTTCAGTCTTCATTTGCTTACCAACAAAATCAATGGCATCTCCAATAGCTAAATCAGTAGGAATAGTAACTAAATCTTTACCACAAGCATATAATACAGCGTTGTAACCAGCTAAGCTACCGGTAACTATAGCTTCGGTATGTCCTACTAATAAACCAGCTTTTTCTCCACCACAGAATACGTTGTCAACTCCTAAAACTTTCAAGTCATTGGTGCGAGGAGACATAGCCATATAACGCATAGAGTTACCTACTCCACCAGCATATGGATCTTCAAAGCGAGCATTTTCAAAACCAGGAATCTGACGTAATGTCTCAATAGGATAGAAAGGAGTCATTAACTTAGCATGGCCTGTATCTAATAGTATAACATTTTCTGCAAATTCTTTCAGCGCATATTGCTGACAAGCTTTCTTTTCTAATACACCCTTTTTCCTTAATTCAGCAGGAATAGGAACTACAGCAACACCCTTGGTGTTTAATTCTTCTTGGATGTTTTCTGCTAAAGAATCCTTATGAAGCTTACAAGAACCACTCATAGCTCCAATGGAACCATCAGCTTTTTTACCCATAATTTCTGAAACGCCAGCTTTACCAGCTAAGCTTACACGAGGTCCAAATGATGGACAACGCAATACGCACATAGCACAACCATTACCATATTTAGTACAGTTACCTTGAGGACCAGCAGTACCTGTAGCATCTACAAATACGTCAGCCTCAACAGTTCCTACATTATTAGCAGTAACTGCTACAACTTTTTCTCCATCCATTTTTACATCTGTAAAACGAGCTTTAAAGTGAAGCTTTACACCTGCATCTAATAATCTCTTTCTTACTGCAGGTTCAATTTTTGCTACATCATAAAGAGTAGCATGTTTATGGCCGGGGAAATCTAAGTTTTTGTGACGAGCAGTTTCATCTACTGCATCGAACATTTCTGACGCACCCATAGCAATAGCTTCTTCGGTAGCAGTAAAACGTCCATTGTTACGCATAATACCACCAACTAAGCCTGTTCCTAACAACATATCAGTTCTTTCGAATAAAGTTACATCTGCTCCCGCTTTCGCAGCAGATATAGCAGCTGAGCAACCTGCCCATCCGCCACCAACTACAACAACTTTAACCATAAAAATTTCACTCCTCCTCTTTAATTATGCTGACCTCATCATCCAGCGCTAAACCTGCCTCAATACCGGTTTTACGTTCCGCTGCTTTCAGCACGATATTGAGATGGTTGGGCATGTGGGTCTCATCAAAACCGGCAATAGTACCCACTACTTTGTCACCTACTCTTATAGTATCACCGGCTACTACAACTGTCCCCTGGGATACTTCAAAAAATCCCCAGTATGCAATACTGTTAACTTCTTTTCCAGGCCCTGCATCTTGTTCGTCTGTTACAATTAGCTCATGAATATCTCCTGCTAAAAGAGCCCTAGATATAGGAGTCATTAATTGTAATTTCCGGCCTTCCATTTTGCCATCCAAAACAACAACAAGATTCCCCTTGCACGGCCGTTTCTTGGCATAGGGATTTTTACGAAACATACCAGATTTATAAGGGTCTACTACCATTTTAAGTCCTCCTCCTCATCATTGATGAGTAGTTTTACACACCATATATTATTCTGCATGATATAGAAAATTCCTGCTTAACTTTAAAATTTTTTTATCTTATTTTTATTAAGTGAGGATATTATTTAGAAACAATTTACAATTTTTACTATTATATTATATTCACTAGACAATTTTGTGTAACTAATCCCTCGTAAATCTTTTCCCTTTTCATCAAAGGCTATGGCAGGTAAGAGTACCACATCCGGTTTTTTTAGTGAGCTTATTTTAGCTAAGGCTATAGAAAAATCTTCTACTAACAGGAGCCCCGCAGCACGAATATTTCCTCCAAAACTATGGTTCTTTACAGCTACTACTTCCCAACTGTCATCCTGCTTCAATATTTTTTTCAGACCGGCTTGTAACAAAGGTGCACCAAATTCGGAAGCTAAAATAAGCGTTGATCCCTGCTCTTGTGGTCCCATAGCCCTTACTATTTCCTCAAGACATCGTAAGGAAATATCGTAATCCATAACTAATCCGCTTTTTTCTTCCTTCCCTAGTGGGAGAACAACATCCTTATTACATCCGTCAGCAGAAGCTATTTCTATAGTATATCTACCCGGTCCTTTTAACTGATAAAAGGCTTCTGTCCGGGAAAAGGGTACTTCACCATTTATAGACTTTATTAGGTCACCTTTTTTTAAACCAACTTCTGCACTTCTACTATTGGCAATAACCCCTGTAATGGTAGGTTTTAAATCATGCAACCCTAAAGGCTCAATGGTGATAGGAACTGTGCATTCTGCTCTGCATTGCTTCAGAAAATCAATTAATTCATCTTCCCAACCGGGCTCCGGCACTAAATCTGTATTTCTTGGGCATACTCCTTTCTTTCTATGACGAGTAAACCCCGGCAATAACGTTCTGATAGTCTCTGCCCCATGTTGCTCCAGAAAAGTTATTGTTGATTTAATATCTTCATACCCTGTAACCCAAGGCATAGTTACCATACTGCCATGAAAAGTAATACTCTGATCAGCTAAAAGCTGAACAGCTTTTATAGCAGAGGCTGCACATCTATCATTCATTAATACTTGACGTTTTTCCACCGTGGAAGAGTTGAGAGAAATAACTATTTCTAGGGGTTCTAACTCTTTCAAAGCTTTTACTTTTTCCTTTGTCAACAAGGTGCCATTAGTAGTTATTTGGATTAGTGTCTCAGGAAGATTTCTGCGAATCATCTGTAAAACTTCTATACAACGAGGATGGGTAAAAGGTTCCCCCTCCATTATACGCGTTGCTGATTCCCCTAATATTACTTTGTTCTGAGGCGAAAGAAATATCACCATATCTTCTAAATCTCCCCAAGACAAAGGTGGTATAGCCACCGCTTCTATACCCGGAGGATTCTGCCCATGGCTACAAAAGATACAGCTTACATTACAACGTGTGGTTAAAGGCAAGATATTATTTTTATGAACAGATGTATAAAGTAATTGTTTGACCAGTTCTTCTTTCATATTTACTATTCCCTACTTTGCTATTTTTTTACTTGTTCTATTTTAACAAGACCTTTCATAGAATAATAGTATCAACATCCAGAACATACGCTCTAAGTATTCACATTATACACAGGGTTATCCACAGGCTCAGAGCCTTGATACTGGGAATATCCGCATATTTCCCACATTTTCCACAGAAAATGTGGTTTTTGTGCTGCGTTTTTATTAACAGTGTTTTTCCCTCTATATCAGTTATGCACAAAGTTATGCACATTATCCACAGTTTTGTTATTCACAACTGTTAATTATATATTTTTTTATAAAACTTTTCTAGTAAACTATCCCATCTTTAGAGAGTAAGGAGCTTCTAAAACGCATTAGTTTAAATACAAAAGCCATTGTAGAAGTTACAAATTCTACAATGGCTTTTTTCCGTTACTTTAACTTACTTTTGCATGCTGCAAGTAGTTTTCAGGTTCAGAGGCTCTTGTCAAAACCACTTTTTCAATACGGTGTCCATCCATTTCTTTAACAGAAAATTCAATTTCACTTAATACTACCTTATCACCTTCAAGGGGTACACGATCCAATTCAGTAAATACTAAACCACCTACCGTGTCCGCCTCTTCACATTCCAGTTCAAGACCTAGCTGTTCATTAAGATCATCTATTTTCAAGCTGGCATTTACTTCTACCGTCTCGGCATCAATTCTTCGTAACTGGGGTTCTTCCACATCATGTTCATCCTGGATATCACCCATTATTTCTTCAATTAAGTCTTCTATGGTAACTAAACCTGCTGTACTACCATATTCATCTAAAACAATGGCCATATGAACTTTTTCCTTTTTCATTGCTTCAAATAATTCATTGACCTTTTTAGTTTCAGGTACAAAAAAGGGCTGCCGTAAATAATCAAGTAAAGTAAATTCCTTATCCTGGGTAAAGGAAATCATCAAATCCTTAATATGAACAATACCTAAGATATTATCAATATTATCCTCATACACAGGAATTCGCGAAAATTTCTCTTCTTTTATGATATTCAAAAGTTCCGCAAAAGTAGTGTCCTTTTCTACAGCTACTATGTCAGGACGGGGAACCATTACATCTTTGGCAATAGTGTCATCAAACTCAAAAACACCGTGGATTAATGTTCTTTCTTCTTGAGGTATACTTCCGTTTTCTTCTCCTGTTGCAACTAAATCTATTATTTCTTCCTCTGTTAATGAACTACAAACAGAATTATTATTATTTAATAGGTTTTGCGAATAAGACTTATTTAGAGAGTTGAAAACCTTAACGAGGGGATAAATCAGCATTGTTAAAAAATATAATACTTTTAACAAGCTTCCACTAATCCTTTCTGGATCTTGAAACGCAATCTTGCGAGTCAACATATTTCCAATAATCACAAACCCAAGTACTATCAGTAACATTACTACAAATAAACCTTGCATGTTCTGCCATGAATTTACCATCAACATCGTTCCGTATACAATAGTTGAGCTACTAAAAAAACTATTATAGATAATAATGGAATACAGTAGTAGTCTCGGCTCTTCATCTAATTTTTCAAACAGAAACGATTTTACCTTCAACTGTCCTACAAGGTTTTTTAAGGTATATTTGCTTAGGGTGTTAAATGCATTATTTAATAGTGTAAAAAAAGCTGACAAGAAGATTAACATAACCAGAAAACATAGCTGATAATAACTACCGTCAGGGTCCAACTAAAACCAACTCCTCTTTAATTATATTTTATTTTTAAAATTACTTATACTGGTTTAATTATACTATAAATGCTTGAAAATTCAAATGATACAAAAATCGCATTAGATAAAAAGGCTCCATGTAATTTGCCGCTTTCAAACGTTCTTAGCCGTATTTGAAAAATATTTAGCTTTTTTCAGGCTAAATGGAAGTTTTCCTTTAAACCAATTTTAAGTTAGGCACAGCATTTAAATGCCAATCGGAGCGTTTGCCTTCCCGATAGCGAAAATAACTGGCGCAGGCTATCATGGCACCATTATCAGTACAATATTCTAAGGAAGGATAAATCAAACGTAGCCCTTCTTTAGCACAACGTTCCTGTAAAGTTTCCCTCAAAGCGCTGTTGGCAGCTACTCCCCCGGCCAGAGCTATGGTTTTCATGTTTCTACTTTTAGCTGCTTTGATGACTTTTTCTACCAGAACTTCTACTACACTAGCTTGGAAGCTAGCTGCAACATCTTCTTTTTTGATTTCTTCTCCTTTAAGGGAGGCACGATTAAGATAATTTAATACTGATGTTTTTACCCCGCTAAAGCTAAAATCGTAACTGTCTTCCCCTAACCAAGCCCGGGGAAAGTTTATAGCTTTAGGATCTCCTTCCCGGGCAAGCTTATCAATGATTGGTCCACCGGGATAACCCAATCCCATAGCTCTAGCCACTTTATCATAGGCTTCTCCTACAGCATCATCCTGGGTTCTCCCTAACAGCTCATATTTGCCATGTCCCTGCATGATTACAAGGGTTGTATGTCCTCCTGAAACGATGAGGCATACAAAAGGAAATTCTATATCATCATGTTCAATCCAATTGGCATAAACATGTCCTTCAATATGATTAATCCCAATTAAAGGTACATTAAGGCTGTAGGCCAGGGCTTTAGCTGTACTAACACCCACTAACAGTGCTCCTACCAAGCCGGGACCATAAGTAACGGCTACGGCTTGTAAATCAGCAAGGGTAATATTTGCTTCCTCCAAAGCCAAGGTAATTAATCTATTTACCTGTTCTAAGTGATGGCGGGAAGCTATTTCCGGGACTACCCCACCAAACTTTTGGTGAATCTTTATTTGAGAAGCCACAATATTGGCTAGCATTTTTTTATTTTCATCTATAAGAGCTACCGCCGTTTCATCACAGCTTGTTTCTATAGCCAGTATAATATTTTTCCTAGACATCTTCTTCATCCTTATAATTTTTAATTTATTTAATCATTTATTAAGTCTTTCCACATAATTATCGCATCTTCTTGATTATCGGCATAGTAACCGGGGCGTATGCCTGAGGGGGCAAAGCCCATCTGTTTATAAAGGTTTTGGGCGATTTCATTGGACTCTCTTACCTCTAAAGTCATTTTAACTGCACCTTTACTAAGAGCCAACTGGCATAGTCCTTCCATTAAGAGTCTGCCTGCATGATGCCCTCGATAAGCAGTTGCTACCGCCACATTAGTAATATGGGCTTCGTCAATTATAATCCACATTCCACCATAACCCACAACGTTGGATATATCCTCAGCAGGTGTTACTACCAGATAATATGCAAAACCATTATCTTCTATTTCACATTTAAAAGCATACTGGGACCACGGGGTAGGAAAAGCTTCTTTTTCAATTTCCAGCACCTGAGATATATCCTCGGCCACCATAGTCCTAAGAGAGAAATTCTTCATTTAATAATCACCTATTTTTTAGCTCGCGCTAGTTTTACTTGAGCTTCAGCAGGGCGTAAATAGAGAGGTTTCAAAGTGTAGAGATCATCATCCTGGCCCTTTAGTAACTTTTCTCTACCCAACCAGGCTACTGCTGACGCTCTGGCGGTGAGAAATACTGGTGAAGGTAACAAGGCTTTATCTTGTAAAACTCCTCGCCATACTTCTTGATAAGGTAAAACTCCATCCCCCACAAACAATACGGGTTCCTCATATTCTTTTAATTTTTCCGCCCATTCTCTAGCCGCTACAGCCTGAAAGGGAGCAAGTTGCTCTTCTTTTCCCTGCTCATAGCGAAAAAGAGCCGTGTATACTTCCTCTCGTCTAGCATTCATTACAGGAGATACTAGACCTTGAGATCCTGAAGCCCCAGCATAAGCCAAAGCTGTCAAAGTAGGGACACTTACTAAAGGTATGCTGCGCCCCTGAGCTAACCCTTTCGCTGTAGCCATCCCAATCCGCAACCCAGTAAAAGATCCTGGTCCGCTGGCCACGGCAATACCTTCCACCTGAGAAAAATCTATTCTTGTTTGTTTGATGAGCTCATCTATTAAGGGCAATAACTGCTCTGAATGAGTTAACCCAATATTTAAAGTCATTTCTCCCAAAAGCCCTTCCGGAGAGGCTAAAGCTACCGAAGCTGTAGGAGTAGAGCTTTCAATCCCCAAGACTATCATCTGCTACCAGCTCCTTCACCATGTTTTCAAAATATGCACCCTGGGGAACTAAGGTAATAATACGCATGTCCCCTCGGGTTTGGCAATAGGACCGATTTATCTTTACAGTAAGATATTCTTGCGGCAAATGGGAAGTGATTAAATCACTCCATTCTACTGCTGTAACACCAGGTCCATAAAAATATTCCTCATAACCCAGTTCTTCTATTTCTTCAGGAGAACCCAGACGATATACATCAAAATGGAAGAGGGAAATCCTCCCTTCATATTCATGGATCAAGGAGAACGTTGGACTTGTTACCGGCTCATCAATCCCCAGTCCTTGTGCCAAGCCTTTTACAAATACAGTTTTACCGGCTCCCAGATCTCCCTCTAAGGCAATCAATTCCCCACCTTTTAATTTTTCAGCCAGCTTATACGCTAAATTGAAAGTTTCTTCTTTAGAAAATGTTTCAAATTTATACAATAATAACACTCCAAACAAATTCTCATATTCTCACTAACTATTGTCCCTTTAATTTAAGGACATTTATTCTAGACACCTTATATTATAACCTTAATATTGTTCTTAGTAAGATTTTTTAGTTGTAGAAAAAATTCTCTTACCATTAATATATACTTCTTCTACCTGGGAACGCCAATCTAAAGGATGACCGGACATTACTACAAAATCAGCATCTTTTCCTGTTTCTAAACTACCTAAGCGCTGATCTAACTTTAAAATCCGGGCGGGATTAAGTGTTACCGCCTTTAGAGCATCCTCTTCTTTCATCCCATATTTTACTGCTAACCCGGCACAAACAGGTAGATATTGAATGGGAGTCTCGGGATGATCTGTTGTTAAAGCAACTAGCAGCCCGGCTTCATTGAGCTGTACTGCAGTTTTCCAAGAAATCTCCGCCAATTCCACTTTGGCCCGATTGGCCAGGGAAGGCCCTACCACTACAGGAATATGGCGTTTAATTAATTCTTCTGTAATTTTATGGCCTTCCGTTCCATGTTCTATTATTATATCTAAATCAAACTCGTCAGCGATGCGTAAAGCCGTCATAATATCATCGGCCCTATGAGCATGGGCCCTCAAGGGTATTTTTTTATCCAGAACCAAACTTAAATTTTCTAGACCTAAATCTCGTTCTATTACATCATCATCTTTCTCAGCCTTTTCTTTCTTAGCCAGGTAATCCTGGGTATCTATAAAGGCTTGACGCAGTAAGGCTGCAATAGCCATACGTGTCATAGGCATTTTCTTTTGTTCCCCATAAACGCTTTTAGGATTTTCTCCGAAAGCAATCTTCAAACCGGCCTGGGGTACTAAAATCATATCTTCCCAGTTTTTTCCTGCCGTCTTGGTAACTAAGTTTATTCCTCCGATGACGTTACCACTACCCGGTCCCGTCATTACGGTAGTAATTCCCCCTTCTACCGCATCTCGAAATCCTAAATCAAATGGATTAACAGCGTCCAGGGCCCGTAGCTCGGGAGTAACGGGATCTGTCATTTCATTGACATCATCCCCCTCAAACTGGTGAATCTCTTCCAGTATACCCACATGGGTATGAGCATCAATCATCCCCGGGATAATAGTTTTACCTTTTACATCTCTAAACTCTGTATCTGCCGGTAAATCCAAGTTTTCTCCCACTGCTACAATACGGTCATCTTTCCACAGAATAGAGCCACATGCCCATACTTTTCCGGCAACAGTGTATATCTTACCGTTGACTAAAGCCTTATAAGTCATCTATTCTCCTCCTATTTTGGGTCAATTACACCGGCTAAACGCTGTACTTCCAGACCTGCCCGTTCTAACTCCTTGATAATTAGATTTATTCCAATAGAATCGCTAGCCATATGTCCCGCTACAATAACATTACCGATATTTTGTTCCTTAACTTCTTTTACCACATTATCAGGAACATGCATTACTATCATAGTTCCTACACCCGCTTCAAAATAAGCTTTAAATACATCGGGCCCTCCACTGGTACCACCGGCAAAAGCTACTAATACTTTGCCGGCGTAACTTTTTTCATCCCCTATTCTAATCTTAGGAGCAGCCGGGGTTTTCTGGTATTCTGGAAGCTCCATCAGGGATGAGATTACATCCTTTAAAGTAGATTTGGGATTAAGTTTTTTATCCAAATGACTCTGTACCACTCTTTGCCCTACCAGATCGGCGGGAGTATGTATTCCCACGAAAGGTAATCCTAACAGGCGCGCCGCCGTTACAGCTCGATCATAGTTGGTTACATGTAAATTCCTTTCTACTTGTTCCTGACGTTTTGCTAAAACTTTCTGAGCCTTATTGATAGGGACACCGCCCTCTACCATCCGCTCAATCTGGTTTTCCATTACTTGATAAAGGTTAACTAGTAAATTTCCTTCCGGATGATGACTGATGATACAATCCACATCTAATTCTTTACATAATAGCACTTCTCCAATTTCCATATCAACACCGAAAGCTACTTTTTTAATGCTGCCTCCCGGCACTAACACGCCACTATCGGCAGGACATTTTTTGAGCTGTGCTTTTTTAAGGGCAATAGCTAAGATTTCTTGTGTAGTGAGCATCTTTTCTTTTTCCATCCTTTCAATGATCAATTACTGCTAAATAACTATTAATCACTTGCTGTTTGTCATCTAGCTCAAAGAGGGTTATCTGTTCATAGGGAAACCACCCATTATCATGATAAAAGCAATACAATAACGTATCTTGTCCTTGGGGTCTCTTATCGGCAAACCAATAAACATACTCTTCTTTTTCCTGATCGATAATAGGTTCACCCAGTAATTCTACGATTTCTGCTTTACTCTTTCCTTGGAATTCATCTTGTTTCATCAAACGGGAAAACATCCAAGCTCTATCCTCAGGATGTTGTTCCCATCTTAAAGCTGTGTACTGGGAATGCCTGACATTGTCTATGTACGCTCCTGTATTTATGACCGGTAATAGCAAGAGCAAGAGACAGCCCAAGAATACTATCTTTTTTTTCTTTATATTTTTCATACCTTTATACCATAAGCCTGCCACAAATAGGCCGGAAATAATTATGCTAAATAAAATAGGGATACTAAATTCAGTAGGTACCAGCTTTAATAGTAAATAGAACATAGCAGTTAGAACCACATAAGCTGCTGCAACCCCGCATATTCCTAGCATTAACAATCTTCTTTTCATTTTACCAGTTCCTATCTCCAATATTATATATTAACTTATCGTAAGAATATTTATATGTACTTAGGTAAACTTTCCCTCAATCAATAATTCCTTTACTGAATATTTTTCATGGTCAGACCGATTCTGCTCCGTTCTTTATCAACACTCAGTACTGACACTTTCACAATGTCTCCTACGGCAACTACTTCCATGGGATGTCGCACATAATTATCACTTAACTGTGAAATGTGCACTAAGCCATCCTGTTTCACACCTATGTCCACAAAGGCGCCAAAGTCTACCACATTGCGCACTGTTCCCTGTAAGATCATACCTTCCTGTAGGTCATCCAGGGATAAAACATCTTGCCTAAACAACACTGGGGGCAGTTCCTCCCGGGGATCCCGTCCGGGACGTTTTAAGGCGTCAACGATATCCCGCAGAGTGGGCAACCCTGTAGCTAATTTTTCCGCCATCTTCTGTAGATCTATTTTTTCTAAGGCTTCCTTGATACTGCTGTTTTTCTCCTTTAGATCTTCCAGTTTATAGCCTACTTCTTGCAATAATGCTTCTGCCTTCTCATATGATTCGGGGTGAACAGGGGTATTTTCCAAAGGGTTGTCCCCTTCCGCCAAACGAATAAAACCGGCACATTGCTGGTATGTCTGGGCCCCTAAACGTGGCACCTTTAAGAGCTCTTCCCTCCTCTCAAATTTACCTTCTTTATCTCTGCGAGCTACAATAGCTTTGGCTACCGAGGAATTGAGTCCCGACACATACTGGAGTAAAGAGGGGGAGGCCGTATTAAGTTCTACACCTACCGTGTTTACACAGGATTCTACTACTACTTTTAAGGTACTATTTAACTCTTTGGCATTTACATCATGCTGATACTGACCTACTCCTACGGACTTAGGATCAATCTTGACCAACTCCGCTAGCGGGTCCTGAAGCCTGCGGGCAATAGATATACCGCTACGGTAAGATAAATCCAAATCAGGAAATTCCTTAGCCGCCAAGGTGGAAGCAGAATAAACAGAAGCACCTGCTTCACTGACTATAGTATATTTTATCTGCAGATCTTGCTCCTTAATTAGCTGACTAATAAAGGATTCCGTTTCTCGGGAAGCTGTACCATTGCCCACAGCAAAAGCTGTAACCGACCATTTATTAACCATGGTTGTGACAATGCGGGCAGCTTCCTCCTTTTTGTTCTGGGGTTCATGGGGAAAAATTACTCCCGTTTCTAAACATTTCCCTGTCTCATCTACTACAGCTAATTTACAGCCTGTACGAAAGCCCGGGTCAAAAGCTAAAACTACTTGTCCCCGTACAGGAGGCTGCAATAAAAGGTTCCGCAAATTCTGGGAAAACACCTTGATGGCTTGTTCCTCTCCCTTAGCAGTTAGATCTTTACGAATCTCCCTTTCTAAGCTTGGAAACAGTAACCTGTGACAGCCATCAGCCACAGCATTTCTCAACAATTCTGCACTTATACTACCAGGATTAGTAATAACCTTTCCTGCTATTCTACTAATAATCTCTTCTTCGGGGACAGTTATTTTCACTTGTAAGATATCTTCTTTTTCTCCTCTATTTACGGCTAAAATACGGTGGGGAGGGATGGAGCGTACCGGTTCCTGATATTCATAGTACATTTCATAAGGGGTCGGTTCTTTGCTCTCCCCTTTAGTTTGGATACAACCTTTGCTATAGAACATTTTCCGCGCTGTATCTCTAATATCGGGATCATCAGCCACTTGTTCTGCAATGATATCACTTGCCCCCTGTAAAGCATCCTCCCTAGTTTCTACACCCAACTCGGGATTAATATAAGGAGCGGCCAGTTCCAGCAAGTCGCCCTTTAGCAGGGATTGTTCCAGAATAAGCATAGCTAAAGGTTCCAAACCTTTTTCTTTGGCAATGCTGGCTCGGGTCCGACGTTTGGGGCGATAAGGCCGATAGATATCCTCTACTTGCTGCAGAGTATCAGCTTGCTCCACGGCTTGCTGCAATTCCGGTGTTAATTTGCCCTGCTCTTCTATTAAGCGAATAACTTCTTCCTTACGCTTGGTGAGATTCTTTAAATACTCCAGCCTTTCCGCCAGTTTTCTCAGGACGTTCTCATCCATTTCTCCCGTAACTTCTTTTCTGTAGCGAGCTATAAAGGGGATGGTATTGTTGTCTTCCAGAAGCTTGATAGCTTCTTCCACTTTCTTAAGGGGCCAATTCAGCTCCTTACTAAGAATTTTGGCAAAATCCATGTATTCAAACTCCTTCTATTTAAAGATATAAATATATATGTTAATAAAGAAAGCTTATTAATACATTATAGGTAATAATATTACCTTCTTTCCTTATATATTAGTTTAACCCTGCTAAAAATCCTGGGTTTAGCAACACTTAACTATCTTTCTTTTCTGCTTTTTACTTCCCGGATAAAACTCTGGAAAAGCTTGTGTGCACTACTATCTATAGCATAACAACATTCGGGATGCCACTGTACTCCTAATATCCATTGCTCTTTATGCTGTATTTCTACAGCCTCTATTAAACCATCTTTGCTCCAACCACAGGCTTTTAAACCTTTTCCTACAAGATTTACAGCCTGATGATGGAAACTGTTGACACGAATGTCTTTGTTTTTTAATATTTGATAGAGTCTACTATCTTCAGCTATTTCTACGGTATGACTGCCATGGTAACGAGGAGCCTGCTGACTGTGACACAGGGAGGTAATTGTCGTTATATCCTGATAGATGGAACCACCGGCGGCTATATTTACAACCTGTATGCCGCGACATATGGCTAGAGCCGGTTTCCTCCCCTGCAGCACAAGCCTGGCCAAGGCTATTTCAAAGGCATCTCGCTGGGGGTCTATCTCCCCTAAACCCTGCTGAGGTTCCTCCCCAAAGTAATAGGGATCTACATCTACCCCACCGGAAAAGAGAAATCCATCACAAGCAGCATATACATCTTCTACTTGAGTGGGGTCCAAGCTGGGTAGTAAGAACGGTAATCCTCCTGCTTGATAAACAGCGGTAACATAAGGGTCCGCCACATGATGCTGGGAATTCCCTTCATTAAAGCTACTGGTAATCCCAATAATACACACCATTTTTTTCCTCCTGAAAATAATTTCATCTTATATATTATTCTTTCTACTCCCTAATGCCAAGGGGAATATTGTAAATTTGTATCATATAAAGTAGGAAAGGTATCA
>JAHDSB010000051.1 GCA_018433015.1 Clostridia bacterium
AGCTGATCATTTCTTTGACAAGAATCCAGCTAAAGATGCACTGAAATGGGAGATGAATTATTGACAATAAGCCAAGAAAAACCTATTAAGAATAAGGTTGAGGACAATAAAAAAATGGAACTACATTGGAAGTAATGTAGTCCATTTTTTTATTCATCATGAACATTAAAAAAGGCTGGAATATCAGATATTCTCGAAAATTTGAAAATATCATCTTCTTTATTATCATAAAAATAAAGGTGCTCACTGGTGTTATAGACAATATGATAGTTTATATTATCACCATTTTCATCTTTTAAACTTATAAGATAGACATCATCATGGGTATTTTTATAAGTTCCCTTTTCTAATACTCCCAGTTGTTTATATTTATAAAATTTACCTTCTCGATCAAAGACAAAGTATTGAGTATTGGGACCATTATATGGGGGTATTTTTGAAAGGTCAGAAACAGAGATAAAAGTACCTCTGATATCCTTTTTCATTGTATATTTGTTTAATTCAGTTTTAGTTTTTACTGAGAAAGAAAATATCATTAGGAATGCTATAGCTAAGGTTATGGTTAAAAAATGTTTACCTATAAATGATGTAAGATTAGAAAAATTCTTCACAGGATCACCTCTGTCAAAATATGTATCATATTTGATAATATATTATTATTTAATGTACGTCAAAGACATTATAAAGGTATCTGGCGAAAAGGGTAGGTGCGTTTTTAATGGGCAAGTACTGAAAAAATGCGTATCTAGCACACTAGAAGAGTATGGTATAATATAGACATATTACCCAGTATATTCTAAAACTTTATAATAATATACGATAAAAGAAAGGAGATAAGGAGAGTGGTTATAAATAAAAAAAAATTATCTGAAGAAGATATAAAAATGCAATACATTACACCTGCAATAGAAAAAGCCGGATGGAATATAAAAGCACAAGTAAGAGCTGAGTATGGGTTTACTGATGGTAGAATTATTGTTAGAGGAAACCTTGTAGCCAGAGGGAAAAGAAAAAGAGCGGATTATATTCTGAATTATAAGCCTAATATTCCCATAGCAATAATAGAAGCAAAGGATAATAAAAAATCTATGGGTGCTGGTATGCAACAGGCCCTTGAATATGGGGAAATATTAGATATTCCATTTATATATAGTTCTAATGGAGATGGATTTATAGAGCATGATAACTTTACTGGAAAAGAAAGAAGATTGAATTTAGAGGAGTTTCCAAGCCCTAATAACCTTTGGGAAAGGTATAGAAAAGAAAAAGGTCTGCAACCTCATGAAGAAAAAATTATTAAAGAAGACTACTTTTTTGACATGAGTGGAAAAAGTCCACGCTATTATCAAAGAATTGCTATTAATAGAACTGTAGAAGCTATTGCCAAAGGGCAGGATAGAATACTTCTAATAATGGCAACAGGAACGGGTAAAACCTATACAGCTTTTCAAATTATTTATAGGCTTTGGAAGTCAAAAACAAAGAAACGAATATTATTTCTTGCAGATAGAAATATTCTTGTAGACCAGACTATGGCAAATGATTTCAAGCATTTTGGGGATAAAATGATAAAAGTAAATAGAAAAGATGTTGATAAAGCACATGAAATTTACTTAGCTCTTTATCAAAGTATGACTGGAACAGAGGACTGGCAAAATATATATAAACAATTTAGTCCGGAATTTTTTGACCTGGTTGTAATCGATGAGTGTCATAGAGGTTCTGCTAAAGATAATTCAGCTTGGAGAGAAATTTTAGAATACTTTAATAGCGCAACGCAGATTGGTTTAACCGCCACCCCAAAGGAAACAAAAGATATATCTACATCAACCTATTTTGGTGATCCAGTCTATACATATTCTTTAAAACAAGGAATAGATGATGGATTTCTAGCTCCATATAAGGTAGTTAGAATAGGTTTAGATAAAGATTTAGAGGGATATAGGCCAGAAAAGGGCAAACTGGATAAATATGGCAACTTAATAGAAGATAGGATATACAATGTTTCGGATTATGATAAAAATTTAATATTAGAAAAGAGAACAGAATTAGTAGCTCAAAAAGTCACAGAATTTTTAAAGAAAACCGACAGATATAATAAAACAATTGTGTTTTGTGTTGATATAGATCACGCTGAAAGAATGAGACAAGCTCTTATTAATGAAAACTCTGATTTGGTTAAAGAAAATAATAAATACATCATGAGGATAACAGGGGATAATGACGAAGGAAAAGCACAACTTGATAATTTTATAGACCCTGAAAGCAACTACCCTACAATAGTTACTACATCTAAACTAATGACAACAGGGGTAGATGCCCAGACGTGCAAGCTTATAGTTTTGGATAATAATATTAATAGTATGACAGAGTTTAAGCAAATTATAGGTCGAGGAACAAGGATTAAAGTAGAATATGGCAAACAATTCTTTACTATATTGGATTTCAGAGGAGTTACAAGACTTTTTGCAGATCCAGATTTTGACGGAGATCCAGTAATTATATATGAACCAGAAGAAGGAGATGACATTGTTCCTCCAGAGGAAAATGACAATCCTCATGAAGGTTTTGAAGGTAATGGAACAACTGATGGGGGTGAAGGTGGAGAAGCGGAAACAGGTAAAATTAGATATGTAGTAAATGATGTACCTGTTATGGTAATAAAAGAAAGAGTTGAATACTATGATAAAGATGGAAAGCTTGTTACCGAATCTTTAAAGGACTATACTAAGAAAAATATAAGAAAAGAATATGCTAATTTAAATGAATTTATAAATAGATGGAATAATGAAGAAAAGAAAACAGTCATTATTGAGGAATTAAAAGAAAGGGGAGTATTGTTAGATGCTATTAGAGAAGAAGTTGACAAAGATTTAGATGACTTTGATTTAATTTTGCACTTAGCTTTTGACCAAAAGCCATTAACAAGAAAAGAAAGAGCAGAGAATGTTAAAAAGAGAAACTATTTTGGTAAATATTCAGATGTTGCAAAAGACGTTTTAGAAGCTCTTTTAGATAAATATATGAATGAAGGAATATCGGAAATAGAAAGTATGGAAATTTTAAAATTAGAACCTTTTACGAAAATTGCCTCTCCAACTAAAATAATTAAGGCTTTTGGGGGAAGAGATAAGTATTTAAAAACTATTAAAGAATTAGAAAATCAAATATATGCTTAAATGCTCCTTTTAAAGGAGCTAATTTTTTGGTTAAATAATACTAATTTGCTAAAAGTATTGTACTCGAATATGTTATGATAAATAGTCAGACGATATAGCGAAGGGAGCAGTTTATAATATGACAATTACATCACTAATCAAATCAATTCAAGATATAATGAGACAAGATGCAGGTGTAGATGGAGATGCGCAAAGAATTTCCCAACTTGTTTGGATGTTATTTTTAAAAGTATATGATGCTAAAGAAGCAGAATGGGAGCTATTTGATTCAAATTATCAATCCATAATCCCAGATGAGTTAAAATGGAGAAATTGGGCAGAAGATGATGAAGGAATAACCGGTGATGCTCTATTAGAATTTGTAAATGAAAAATTGTTTAAACAATTAAAAGATTTAACAGTTGATGAAAATACTGATAGAAGAGGACTTATAGTTAAATCTGTATTTGAAGATAGCTATAATTATATGAAATCAGGAACTCTTTTGAGGCAAGTTATTAACAAATTAAATGAAATAGATTTTGATGAATATGAAGACAGACATGCCTTTAATGATATTTATGAAAAGATTCTAAAAGACCTTCAAAGTGCTGGAAATGCAGGAGAATATTATACTCCCAGGGTTTTAACAGATTTTATTATCGGAATTTTGAATCCGCAAATAGGAGAAAAAGTAGCTGATTTTGCTTGTGGTACAGGGGGATTTTTAGTTTCCTCCCTTAAACATATAGAAAAACAAATAAAAACTGTAGAAGATAGACAAAAGGTACAATCCTCATTATTTGGTATAGAGAAAAAACCTTTGCCTTATTTACTCTGTATGACTAATTTAATGTTACATGATATAGATAGTCCGAATATTTTAAGGGACAATTCCTTGGCTACTAATGTAAGGGATTATAAAGAAAAGAATAAATATGACGTAATAGCCATGAATCCTCCTTTTGGTGGGGTAGAAGAAGTTGGAGTACAGGTTAATTTTCCTACTGAGTTTAGAACATCAGAAACAGCCGATCTTTTTATAACTCTTATTATGTATAGATTAAAGAAAAATGGACGAGTTGGTATAGTTTTGCCGGATGGATTCTTATTTGGAAATGATAATGCGAAAATTGCCATAAAAGAAAAACTGCTAGGTGAGTTTAATCTACATACTATAGTAAGAGTTCCTAATGGGGTATTTGCGCCATATACATCTATTGCTACGAATGTACTATTTTTTGATAAAACAAAACCTACCAAAAAAATAGACTATTACCAAGTTCCACTACCAGAAGGATTTAAAAATGGATTCACTAAAACAAGAACTTTTAAACCGGAGCATTTGCAAGGAGTAAAGACTTGGTGGAAGAATCGTGATAAAGAAGATATAAATGCTTATTCAGTAACTATAGAGGAAGTTAAGAAAGCAGAATATAACTTAGATTTTAAAAATCCTAACAATGGCAAAAATGAAAAAGATTACAGCCTAAATGAGCTATTAACTATTATGGATACAAAAGCAAAGAATATTACAGATATAGTTGGAAAATTATCAAAGGTATTAGAAGGAGTTGAAGAATAGGCTATGAATACGAAAGCATTAAAAGATAAAATTCTTCAACTGGCTATACAGGGAAAGCTGGTAGAGCAAGACCCAAATGATGAACCAGCGAGTGTGCTTTTAGAGAGGATTAAGGAAGAAAAGGAAAAATTAATTAAGGAGAAGAAAATAAAGAAACAAAAACCATTGCCAGAGATTACAGAAGAAGAAAAGCCTTTTGAGATACCTAATAGCTGGGAATGGGTGAGATTTGGTGATGTAACTTCATATGGTCAAACTAGAACTATTAAACCATCAGATATTAGTGATGAAGAATGGGTTCTAGAATTAGAAGATATAGAGAGAGATTCATCGGTAGTAATACAAAGAATTAAGAACTCAGAACGAAAAGTCAAAAGTAATAAGAATTATTTTTATACTAATGATGTTTTATATGGAAAATTACGTCCATATTTAAAGAAAGTAATAATTGCAGATACTTGTGGTGTATGTACAACTGAGATAATACCATTTAATGGTTATAACAATATTTTATCAAAATTCATTTTATTTTATTTAAAATGTCCATGTACAAATAATATAGTAAATGATTTAACGCATGGGATGAGCATGCCAAGATTAGGGACAACAAATGTTAGAAATCTGTTATTTCCCCTTCCCCCTCTTTCCGAACAAAAACGCATAGTTGAAAAAGTAGATGAGTTATTTGCTCTTATTGATGCCCTTGAAGAAGATAAAGAAGTACTTCTTAAAGCTATAAAACTAACAAGAAACAAGGTTTTACAAGAAGCTATTCAAGGGAAATTGGTAGAGCAAGACCCAAATGATGAACCAGCAAGGGTACTTTTGGAGAGGATTAAGGCAGAAAGAGAGAAGTTAGTTAAGGAGAAGGAAATAAAGAAACAAAAACCATTGCCAGAGATTACAGAAGATGAAAAACCTTTTGAGATACCTGATAGCTGGGAATGGGTAAGGCTGGGAACTGTTTCTTTAGTAAATATGGGACAATCGCCTAAAGGTGATACTGTTAATGATAGAAATGGTATGGAATTTCATCAGGGAAAAGTATTTTTTGGAAATAAATTTCTTAGGAAAAGCGATAAATATACAATAGAACCTAAAAAAATAGCTCAGAAAGGTGATGTACTTATATCTGTTAGAGCGCCTGTAGGTATTTTAAACATAACCAATAGAGAAGTGTGTATTGGTCGAGGTTTATGTTCTATTTCAAGTATGGGAGGGATAATAAATAATTTTTATTATTACTTTCTTACAGCCTTTAAAACTAAATTAATAAATAAAGCAACGGGAACAACTTTCTTAGCTGTAACAGCATCAGTTATAAACGAAATGGTTATTCCCCTTCCCCCTCTTTCCGAACAAAAACGCATAGTAAAAAAGGTAGACGAAATTATGAGTTTATGTGATGAGTTAGAAAAACAGATACAAGATGATGGAGAGTAGTTTCAGATTATTGCTTAGAGATTGTAATTGAGTTCAATTCATGTATTTACATAACAAATTTATTAAAATATAGTTATAGTTATTTGCTTTATGGTATAATTTGGCACGGGAAAAGTACAAAAAATTTTTATGAGAATGTGTGTATATATGGGATACTTAAAAATAGCTTTAACTTATATTGTAGTAGGCATAATCTTTGACATCCCCTTATTTGTAAGAGGGATGAAAACTAAAGATTTTTCCGGTTTAAAATACAGGCTTAAGCTTCAAGTATTTACCATGCCTGTGATTTTATTGGCTACTTTTACTGTAATACACTTACTAAAAATAGATACAAAGATTTTCGATACTGCAACAGATCTACTTTCAGCAATTATGCTTAATATAGTACTGTTATTTCTTAAGAAGAAATAAGAATTTCCGAGTTAAGACAAACCCACAAGATTAGGGCTTGTGGGTTTGTAAATTTTAGTATATATAAGTTAATGGTAAGTAATGATTTTGCTGAGTATATAACACTTAAATAGTATAATATAGGATATAATATAAGTAATTATTTTATATTTGTAATACTTTCTTTGATTTAATTTTGTAAGAAAGGAGAGTTTTACTATGGCTACAATAGCTCAAGTGAAAGCTTTGCTGAGAGCTCATTTTGAAGGTAATCATGAGAAGTTTAAAGTTATCTCTTTACAAATTGCAGCTCATGAAGCAAAAATTGGACATACGTCAAGTGCCAGAGAGATAAAAAACATAGTTGAAAACTCTCCGGCAAAAAAAGCAAATATATTAAAATTTAATAACAATGATGAGGCATTAGAACTTAGATATGCAAATACAAGTATTAATCAACTTGTAGTGAGTTTAAACTTAAAAAATAGGATAAATAGAGTATTAGAAGAATACAGAAAAAGGGATATTTTACTAAAAAATGGATTGAAAAATAGGTCCAAATTGTTATTGGAAGGTGATCCAGGAACGGGTAAGACGATGACAGCGTCGGTAATTGCTTATGAACTAGACTTACCGCTTTATATTATACAAATTGAACACTTGATCTCTAAATATATGGGAGAAACGAGTGCTAAATTAAAAAAAGTTTTTGAAAGAATTAAAGAATACCGAGGGGCCTATTTATTTGATGAGTTTGATGCAATTGGATCTGATAGAACGTATGATAATGATGTAGGTGAAATGAGAAGAATCTTAAACTCATTTTTACAATATATAGAGCAAGATGATTCAGCAAGCATTATAATAGCAGCTACAAATAATCCTAAGATGTTAGACAAAGCCTTATTTAGAAGATTTGATGATGTCTTAGAATATAGGCTTCCTGATAAGGAGCAGATAAGTAATTTGTTAAAACTAAATTTAAATGAATTTGCCACAAAAGATGTATTATCTAATCGCGTATTAGAAGAGGCCCAAGGATTAAATCATGCGGATATAGTTACGGCCTGTGATGAATCTTTGAAAGAGGCTTTACTTAAGGATACTGTTGTAAATGAATCAATCCTTCTTACATTTTTAAAAGATAGAAAACGCCTTATACTATATAAGGAGGTTAATTAATGAGTAAGTTAAAGAATATAAAAATTGTACAAGTTAAAGAATCTTATCCGTTTACACCTGTAGGAAATAGAGGAGATAGAAAGATTCCTCCTAGAAATAGATATAATCATGCTGAATATCTTCAAAAACAGTTTGAAAAGTCATGGGAATCAGGTGAAGAAGAAAACAAAAAGGTAGCTGCCATTTCTAATAGAAATGGCATATATCTTGAATTTAGGGGTAAAAAAGAGTATGAGTTAGTTACAAAAAGTTTAGAAAATGCTAATCAAAATGTTAGATTATGCAATGTAAAAGAAATTGAAGGAACAAAACATGCTACAGTATTTGTACCCTACAATAAGAAGAACTTTTTTATTAAAAAGATAAATGATTATAAAGAAAAAGAAAGTAATAAGGATGTTGTAGAATCAATAGAATCTATAAATATTGCAGTTGTAGATGCTTTATGGACAGATAAAAGAGAGATGCCTATTGAAAATCTAGAAGGATGTGAAGTTTGGTTATCTGTTTATAAAAAAGAAAATCATGAAAAAGTGGTGAAAGAATTTTTTCAATTATGCAATAAATTACAAATATATTATTCTGATGATTATATTGAATTTCCAGAAAGAGTAGTAGCAGCAATTAAAGGCAACAGAAAAATTTTAACAAAATTATTGTTGAATAGTGAACATATAGCAGAATTCAGAAAAACTTCAACTCCTTCGAGCTTTTATAGTGAAGATAATAATAGAATTGAACAAAAAGAATGGATAGAAAATTTGCTGGACAGAGTAACATTTAATAAAGATTCAAACATTGCTATTTGTTTATTAGACAAAGGAGTTAGTAATGGACACCCTTTACTTAAGCCAGTATTAGAAGATAAAGACATGCACACAACTTATAATGATGGGATTGTTCAAGATATTAGTGGAGATGGGCATGGCACAGGCATGGCTGGTATTGCAACTTATTTTAATCTTGAAGAATTGTTAGAGAATAATGCCAATATAGAAATAAATCATAAATTAGAATCTGTAAGAATAATCGATGATAGAATAGTTAATGATTCAAAATTATATGGAGCAATAACATCAGAGGCAATATCCCTGGCTGAAATTACAAATCCACATGATAGGCGGATAATAGCTATGGCTATTACTGCAGGATTTGATATGAATGCTGATAGAAAAGATAAAACAAAGTTTAGGGGTGATGGAAAGCCGACATCTTGGTCGGCTGCTCTAGACAATTTAGCTTTAGGTAATTATGGAGTAGAAGAATCACATCCTAGATTGATAATAATTTCAGCGGGAAATACTAGTGAAAGTGAAATACAAAATTCAGATAATTATGAAGTAGCAGTAGCTTTACACTCGGTAGAAGATCCTGCCCAATCTTGGAATGCACTGACTATTGGAGCTTATACTGAAAAAGCCGTTTTATCGGGGGATACTAATATTGATAACTATAAACCACTAGTGGAACCTGGTTCATATTCTCCATTTAATGCATCTTCACTTATTTGGAGTGATAAGTGGCCAGTAAAACCGGATATCGTACTAGAAGGTGGAAATATTGGATATTATAAAGAATCCAGAGATATAAAATATTCAGTATTTGACCATTTAAGTTTACTTACTGCAAATAACAAATTTCATAGAGGAGATTATTTTACGACTATGGCAATGACCAGTCCTGCTACAGCCCAAGCAGCTAATATGGCAGCCAAAATAATTGATAATTATCCTGATATATGGGCAGAGACTATAAGAGCATTAATGGTTCATGCTGCTGAGTGGACAGACTCTATGGTTAGACAGGTTTTTAAAAACAAGAGGATTGAAGAAACTTCTAAAACAGAAAGAAGACAGTTACTTCGCCTTGTTGGATATGGTGTACCTAATTTAGATAAGGCTTTATATTGTGCGCGAAATTCTGTTAATTTAGTAGTAGAGGATGAAATACAACCTTTTAAAAAGAAAGAATCTTCTGCAACCATAAATGAGATGTCGTTACATGAAATACCGTGGCCCAAAGATGTATTGATAGAACTAGGGGAAACACCAGTAAAAATGAGAGTTACCTTATCTTATTTTATAGATCCTTCACCAGGTGAAATTGGTTGGGAAGATAAATACAGATATCCAGGATGTAGATTATATTTTGATGTTAATGATACTAATGAAGATAAAGAAAAATTTTTGTTGAGAATTAATAAAAAAATGCGAGATGAAGGATATAATAAGACTAAAACTACTGGAGACACTAGTGGAAGATGGTTTTTAGGTGTGAATAATCGTAATGTTGGCTCAATTCATTCTGATATTTGGGTGGATACAGCTGCAAATTTAGCCGAAAACCGTTTTATAGCAGTTTATCCAGGAGGAGGTTGGTGGAAAGAAAGAGTAGCATTAGGTAAATATAATTCAAAAGTAAGATATTCTTTAATAGTAACTCTATCAACTCCAGATCAATCTATAGATTTGTATACTCCTATTATGAATATTGCTACAAAAATATCCAATAAAAGGACTATAGATACTAAAGTAAAATATAAAAGTAATAAATAAATTCTTAAGTAGTTTTAAATCTTAAAATGCACACGAAAAGCACCTGTAAACAGGTGTTTTTGCATATCTATTGGATAATAGCTTTACATTATATTTTGCCTCTTTACATATTGACAGAAGCTTTGTTTTATTGCGATAGGGAGACCTTATGTTGGCACAAATAAAATCTCAAATAAATACGGGAGTTGATAAAGGAAATTTACAGAATAATATAGAAATTTACATAAAAGGCATTAGTGTAATAATTTGGTATCTAATATAGTGATTTACATTTCAAGGGGAGGTAAGTTAAATAGAGTTATGACATTTAATAAAAATAAATATTACATATTAATTAGTTTTGCTGTTGTGTTTGGCTGGGTGATGGCTTTACCCTATGAAGGGCCTGTTTTGTACGCATTATCAGCAGAAAAAGGAATAGATTGGATATTATTGAATACGCTTACGGTTTTCTTTCATTTTGCAGGGCTCTTTTGTGGCAGGTATATTGCTAAAGATATGATATCTTCCAAAAAAATCATATTAACAGGTATAGGCAGCTCAATCGTATTAAGTCTTTTTATACCCTTTGTTTCAGCAGAAATATGGACATATATTATTCCTTTGGTTTCTTTTTTGACAGGGATTGTTATTACAGCAAACGGATACATGATAAAAAGCTATATTCCATCAGAATCTCGAACGAAAATAGCGGCAGATTTATTGATATACGGAAATATAGTACTGATTGCTGCTCATATTTTTGCTAATAACACAAAACCCTTGATTAGTTTTACCTTTATAGAAATATTGCTTATAGGCGCCTTTATTCTGGCTTTTAAAATTGATACCGATGAAAAGCTGGTAAGGCAGCCAATTGTTGAACCAGAGGGCAAATCTGTTTTTAAAACCTATTGGATTTTGTTCTTATTTATCTTTGTCATTACCATCAATTCCGGGATTATGTTTCAGGTTATTTACCCCTATTTTAGCGAGTTTGAAATTCTCACCAGCATTTATACTAATGTTCCTTATATCATTGCAATTTATCTTTTATCAAGGTCACTAAATAACAACAAGTTTTACTTTCTATATATCGGGTTGGCTTTATGGGGTGTAACTTTTATTTTATTTGCAATTTTAGAACAGACTGCCCTCAGTTTCCTCCTTATATGTTCGGTGATGCTCTTTGCCGCGGGAATATTTGACTTTTTCTGGTGGAGCATAATGTTAAACAGTTTTGATAGTGTAGAAAATCCTTCTTCTTTGTTCGGTTTTGGACTTGCAGTCAATGTTTTAGGAGTATGGGTAGGTGGATTAATTGGAAATTATCTAATATCCATTGGGGTAGATAAACAGGGACTATCATATACTGGTTTACTGGTGGTTATTGTATCAATGCTGATTATCGTGCCGTTAAATAGTAAACTGGCAGACCTGCTTGAAAATAATGAGTTTTTGGTTAGAATTCAATATCTGGAAAAGAAAAAAATGAAAACTTTGCTGGAAGAAGCAGAATTACTATTGTCCAAGCGGGAACTGGAAGTTTTAGATTTATTGATTTTAGGCAAGACGAACATGCAAATAAGCGAAGATCTTTATCTATCCCCGCACACCATAAAAACCCATTGTAGAAATATATATAAAAAGCTAAATGTATCTAACAAAATAGAATTGATAGCAAAAGCATCAGACACTCTAGAATAGAAAAAATTAAATAAATATAGTAGAAGAGCTGTCCTTAATAAAGGGACAGCATTTTTTTTGCAAAAACAGGCCCCTAGCTATTAAGAGGGGCCCAAATAATTAGGCCAGTAATTGAATTCATTCCTAAATCACCCCCAAAAATTAAAAATCACCCTATATTCATCCTTACAAAAAATACACAAACTTAATATTATTTTCTTGCTGGAGCAGAAATGGTGACTAATGGATTAGATTAAGGAGACCACTATGAAAGATGATGTAAGAAAAATAATCATGGTGCTGTTGCTGAACAAAAAATTGAATATCTTTACCAGGGTTTATTGTTTCCTAATTTTCACAGATGAAGAAATAGTGGTGGCCAATCTTAATAAAGAAAGTGAAACAAAATTACTGAAAAAATGGCAGGACGAAAATCGGGATAGTGAATATGCCCTTACTGAAAGAGATTTTAGAAAGTGTTTATATAAATATGGTCAGAAATATTATGACATGTCCACTGAGGATATTTTAATGGAGAATGAAAGAAATTTTAGCCTTTCCCATGCTGATATAAAACGCATGGGGTTTAAGGCAGCTAAAAAACCCAATAATTTTGCGGTAGAGGAGGTGGGGACCCTTACTATTCAAACTACCCATAAGAGACTGAAGTTTACACATTATTATCGTGATTGGAATCGCAATATTTACACCATTTTAGCGGAGTTATACGGTAGTCGCTTAAAGTACAAAGGAGGTGATAAGGCTTTGTCTCCAGTCTTTAAAGATGGAAGGGAGGGATTTCATTAATAAAAGAACTTGAAATCAGGTGAAGGTGAGGAATTAAGAATGTTAAAGAAAACACTATCGTGTGTATTAACAGTTGCAATAGTATGTTTACTTATTGCAAGTATGCCTGTACCGGCAATTGGAGAGGGAAAGACTTTCTGCGAAGAATTTGCAGGAGATGCAGCAAACATAGATCCCTCGTTTTTTAATCTACTTAATAATGGTACTGGGGAAGTAAGGCAAAAGGTAATAACTGCTGAAGAACAGGCTGGGAATGAAGGAGTAACAAACTTAGATATGTATCTAACTCCTAATGCTGATTTAAACTTAGTAGCAGATATGAACGAAATACAGGAAAATACACCAGCAACCCAGGAAGAAAAAGAAGCGATCCTAGAAAATGGCAATGACGGCACAGGTGATAATGCATCCGATATAACAGAAGGAGCAGTACCGGAGACCAATATTCCTCCCCCAGTTGATAACTCATCGTCAGTTAAAGCAGGAGAAGGTACACAAACGGGAGATGCAGCCCCGGTAGCCAATGATGGCATACCAGCAGCCCAGGAAGAAAAAGAAGCAACCCAAGAAGTAGAGGCCAATGATACAAAAGATGATAACCCATCCGATATAACAGAAGGAACAGTACCGGAGACCAATATTCCTCCCCCAGTTGATAACACACCGAAAGATAAAGCAGGAGAAGGTACACAAACGGAAGATGCAGCTCCGGCAACCAATGATGGCATACCAGCAACCCAGGAAGAAAAAGAAGTAGCCCGAGAAGTAGAGGACATTGATGCTATAGATGATAACCCATCCGATATAGCAGAAGGAGCAGTACCGGAGACCAATATTCCTCCCCCAGTTGATAACACAGATAAAGCAGGAGAAGATACACAAATGGAAGATGAAGCTCCAGCAATCAATGATGGCATATCAGCTGTTCAGGAAGAAAGGGCAGGAGCCCTAGAAGTAAAAGCCAATGAGGGTACAGTTAATAGCCTATCCGAAATAATAGTTGAAGTAGTACCGGCCAATGAAACCCTTCCTCCGGCTAACAATGCACCCACAGTTAAAGCGGGAGAAGATACCCAAACAGGAAGTGCAACTCCACCCTCAAATGATGGTACCACGGAGGCAATAAAATATGTTGCAGATGCAGCATGCTGGTTTGAAGATATCGATGAAGGAGCTACCTTGACGTATGCTTTGGTAGCGGCAACAGATGCTGATAGTACAGATGTAAGTGGAGACGTAACCATAACTGCCGGCACAGGAGACTTAGAATATACACCGACAGCAGCTCAGGCAGAAAAAGAAGTAACCATAGAAGTAAAAGCCAATGATGGTGAGCTAGATAGCGTATCGAATGTAAGCATCACAGTGCAAGTGGTAGCAATACCGCCAGATGCTAACCATGCACCAACAGTAGAGAATGAAATCCCGGATAAAATTGCTGTGGTTGGTGAGGAGTTTAGATATGCATTTCCCCAAGACACATTTAACGATGCAGATGGAGACGACTTAACATATTCAGCTGCTCCCTTACCAGAGGGAATAACATTTAATCCAACAAGACGTTCATTTACCGGAACTCCAACCATAGCAGGAATAACAACTGTAACAGTGACTGCCAGTGATGGAAACGGAGAGAGTGTTACAGACACATTTACTATAGAAGTATTTAATACGCTAAAAGGTAATATTTATTCTGGAAATACAGTAACGCTTAATGAAGCAGACAGTCCCTATATACTTAAGGGGCTTACTGTTTATGGAACATTAGTTGTAGAAGAGGGAGCTATTATTAAAGCAGATCCAAGTTCTAGCCTTGTAGTACCAGGAACATTACAAGTGAATGGAACAGCAGCAAAACCTGTTTATTTTACCAGTGTAAGGGATGATACCCTTGGAGGCGACACAAATACAGATAGCTATTCAGCGGGAGCAGGAGCATGGTATGGAATAAAGATAAAAAATGGAGGAACTGCAGATATCAGTAATGCTGAGATAAGATATGCTGGAAAGGGGAGCAGTAGTTATAGATTCTATGCAGCAATAACAAAGGAGGACGGAGGTAATGTTGCCCTAACAAATGTAACAGTAAAAGACAGTGGAGAAAACAATTTGCATTTAATAGGTGCAGGAAATAGTATAATTACTGGCTGTACATTTGAAAATGCAGGAGAATACGGAATTAAAGTAGAAGCTGCAGCAGATTATACAGGGGATCTTCCTAGTATTAATAATTCGGTATTTAGTGGTAATGACGAAGGAGCCATATATCTTCATCCCCAGGTAGCAGGGACAACAGTTACCAATTGCACGATGACAGATGGAGCAATTGAAATAGGTGAGGGATATATAAGAAGAGATACTGTATTAAATAGTAAAAACACTTATTATGTGGAAAAAAACGTATATGTTAATGAAAAATTAACGATAGCAGCGGGTACTGTTATTAAACTAAGAAGTGGAGGGAATTTTACCGTTGCAGATGGTGGGCATCTGATTATAGATGGAAGCGAAAGTAAGAAAGTGCTCCTAACGTCATGGCGAGATACCACAGCAGGTGAAGATATCAGTGATAATATTGAGCCGGCCCGAGGAAATTGGCGCGGGATTATTATACAAAACGGTGGTCAAGTAGACATAGAATACACCGCTATAAAATATGGTGGATATAGAAATATGTCTTCACATTCGTGGTATGGGGATAGCATAGTAAAGCAAGATGGAGGAGTATTAACTATTAAAAATTCTTCTGTTATGGAAAGTGCTAGGAATGCTATTACATTAGAAGGTAGTGGAATAGCAAATATAACTGACACAGAGATAAAAAATGCTGAACTACAAGGGATACAATTAACAGATGCAACGGCAGTAATTGAAGGAGTAAATATTACTAATGCAGGAGAATATGGAATTAGAGTAGATGCTTCAGCGGATTATGCAGGAGAACTTCCCAGTATTAACAATACAGTATTTAGTGGTAATACGGAGGGCGCAATATATCTTCATCCCCAAGCAGCAGGAACAGCGGTTACCAATTGTACTCTGACAAAGGGAGCAATTGAAATAGGTGGAGGTTATAT
>JAHDSB010000155.1 GCA_018433015.1 Clostridia bacterium
TACTAAACTTCATTACTTTTCCTAGTTCAATCCCTCGGTAATCAAACGCTCTTGCATAGTGAATTTCACTAGCTATATCTACGCCAACTATCAATGTCTTTTCTGTCACTTGCATTATCTTTTTATTCTGTGTATACTTCATTTTGGGTACCTCCTCTGTTATTTAAGGGTCGCTTCGCGAAGGCTGACACCTCGTATGTTAACAGGAGGTACTCTTTTTTTCAAAACTCATTTTTGTTTATTACAGGAATGCTCCTAATATATTTTATTTAAATTATTAACAAAATAATTCATATTTTTCTATATATTAAAAATATTATACTCATGTTACCATAATCTACCGGTAAAGTCGAGATCTTGTGTTACCCAATATGTAAAAAAAAAATGACTAAACTCTTAATTATAATGTTTAGTCATTTTTCATACTCGTTTTTAAATTTAGCTATTTTGGAGTTATATAGCTATGATTGAATGGTTTGTTGAGAATTTGTTGAGAATGACATGTTAAAATAACTTGTCAAAATAAACATAAATATTCAGACGATGATCTTATAAAATTTGTAAATTAATTATACATTCATAGATGATTTTACATTTTTAGTAAAATCATTATTAAGAGTGATTAGAGTAAGGTGATGTACTATGCAAGATAATAAAGTAGCAGTTATAGGTTTAGGATATGTTGGACTTCCTATTGCTGTTGCATTTGCAAAGAAGACAAGGGTTATAGGGTTTGACATTAACAACGAGAAAATTAGGCTATATAGGAAGGGCCTAGATCCTACAGGTGAAGTAGGAGCAGAAGAAATAAAAAAAACAACGGTAGAGTTTACAAGTGATGAGACAAGACTTGCTGAAGCAAATTTTTTAGTAGTGGCAGTGCCTACTCCTATTGACATGGATAAACGTCCCGATTTATTTGCCATTACAGAAGTTAGCAGAGTTATAGGACGCAATTTATCTAAAAAGGCAATTGTTGTTTATGAATCTACGGTTTATCCAGGAGTGACGGAGGAGATTTGTATTCCTATTTTGGAGGAATATTCATGTCTTAAATGTGGAAAGGACTTTAAGGTAGGTTATTCTCCAGAAAGAATTAACCCTGGGGATAAGGTGCATCGACTTCATAATATTACAAAAATAGTTTCTGGAATGGATGAGGATGCTCTAGAAGCTATTGCCACGAGTTATGAGAGTATTATTGATGCTGGAGTCTATAGGGCCAAGTCAATAAAGGTGGCAGAGGCTGCAAAATTAGTTGAAAATGCTCAAAGAGATATTAATATTGCTTTTATGAATGAGCTAGCTCTAGTGTTTGACCGGATAGACATAAGTACAAAAGATGTAATTGATGCTATGAACACGAAATGGAATGCCCTTAGTTTTTATCCTGGACTGGTAGGAGGCCATTGTATAGTTGTAGATCCTTATTATTTTATTTACCAAGCAGAACAGCTAGGCTATCATTCACAGATTATCCTTGCTGGTAGGAAAATCAATAACAGTATGGGCCAATTTGTGGCTGAAACAGCCATTAAACGAATGATAAAGGCTAATAAATTCGTTAAAAATTCCAAAGTTTATATAATGGGAATTACGTTTAAGGAAGATTGTCCAGATGTACGAAATTCCAGAGTGGCCGATATAATCGACCATCTGAGAGAATACGAAGTAGAAGTAAAAGTTGTAGATCCTGTGGCGGATGTGAAGGAAGCTAGGGAAAAATTTGATGTTAAGATCATTTCTTTAGAAGAGGTAAGGGAAGCAGACTGCATAATCATAGCGGTAGCCCACCGGCAGTTTAAGAATTTGTCACATGAGAATTTGAATAAAATGTATAAGCTTAGAAGGAATGAGGATAAAGTGATTATTGATGTAAAACATATTTTCAATAAAGAAGAGCTGGAAGCTGATGGTTATTCATATTGGAGTTTATAATCGGGGGAATGAGAGATGGATATTAAGCTGGAACCGAACAAAAAGAGAAATATCACTCTTATAGGGATAGTGCTTATTATAGCTCTCCTAGTTATTATATTTAACATAAATACTGATAAGAATACAGTGAAAATTTTTAATTATGAAAAAGTTAAGTATAATGCTGAGGAGGAAATTAAAGCGGCTCTCATAAAGCTTACAGAAAACGATAAAAAGGCAAACTTAATTACGGATATCGATACTGTAGATAAGAAGATTGCACTTACTTTTGAGGGCTTGGCAGATGCAGATACAATGAAGGAAATCCTAACTTTACTTGATGAGTATAACATGAAAGCAACTTTTTTCGTTCCGGGCATGCAAAGTGCTGAGGATGAAGATGCGGTTTTGATGATTAAAAAGGCAGGGCAGGAAATTGGAAGCTATAGTCTTTCAGCTAAAAAGCATATGGAGACCTTATCACAAGATGAAATAGTGAAAGATTTGAGTCTTACTAATGTAATATTGAGAGAAATCATAGGCAAAGAGCCGGATATTTTAAAATGTAATGTGACCACATATACTGAACATTTTTTAAATACGGTAAGGGCATGTGGCATCCGCAGAGTAGTACAAAGTAAGCATTATCTTAGCTTTCAAAGCTTTTCCTCCTATAATATGGCCCATGCATATGTGAAAGGCTTAGAAAGGGGAAGTATAATTTCCATTAAATTAACAGGCACCTTAGATGAAGAGGAGTATGAGGCCAAAGAGAAAGATACTAGTCCAGCAATTGAGAAACAAGGGGATATTAAGGGGAATGCTGTAGAAAGCAAAGAGGAAGTTCAAATTGTTCAGATTGTTGAATGGCTTTCAAAGTCAATAAATACTAATAACTATTCTACAGAATTTATTAAAGATTTTTCAGTATATCAAGATCCTGATTTTAATAGAGACTATGGGGCATTCAGAAAAGAAAATAAGGGAAAACTTGCTAAGGTATATAAAGGAATTAGTACAACAAGCAATTTAGTTGCCTACTCCTTTAGAGGCATCGAAGATGAAAAAATGCTTAACAAGATATTAACTCTATTACATGGTAAACAAATAAAAGCCACTTTCTTTGTTACGGGAAATGAAGTCATTGACTATCCTAAGCGGATTCAGAAAATATTGGCTGCAGGACACACTGTAGGTAATGGAGGCTTGACAGGTGATGATCTGATTAGTATGGATTTTGAAAATATTTATTTTGAAATATGGAAAACTCACAAGATCTTGCAGGAAAAAGGGATATCGACCAAAGTATTCATGCCGGCTAATGGTAAGTATAACGATACGGTAAGAGAAGCAGTAAATACTTTGGGATATTCTTTAGTTACTTATAACAAAAATCCCATTAGGGATAAAGAAGCATCAGTTGACAATATTATGAAATATTTTACAAAAGGGTTTAGTAGAGGGGATGTTATTTATTTTAGACTGGACTATTATGATGATTTAGATCAAGTGGTTTTAAATATAGATGAAGGTATTAAGAAGGCAGGATACTCCGTTGTAGATATTCAGACATTGTTAGAAAATGAATCGCTAGTTAATAATTTATCAACTCTGTCGGAAATTTCTGATAACAGGCGGGAGAGATTAGAGGCCCACTACCAGCGTTTGAAAAATGAGAATAAGGGAATAAAGTCAAAAATTCTTACTAATCTTTATACAACCCAGCCAGCGGTTACCTTTGTCTTTAGAGGAGTCTCTAACAAAGATACTTTAGACAGGGCTCTTCAGGTTTTAGATGATTTAGGTGTCAAGGGCAGTTTTTTTGTTACAGGTAAAGAAATAATAAATTATCCGGAAAATGTACGGGAGATTATTAATCGAGATCATGAAATTCATAATGGAGGCTATGGTGTAAATATATCTAATCCCGGTAGTTTAGATTTTAATTCCCTGTGTTATGAGATAGAAATGGGAGAGCAATGTCTCAGGGCCTTTTTAGGTGAGGAATATATAGAGAAAGTAAATTCATACTATATGCCGTTATATGCTGATACTGAGGGAGATGTATTAGAAGCAGCTTCTGCTTTAGGCTATAAAGAAGTAGTGACTTATAACAGGAGTGCAATGATTGAAGCATATCAAAATTTATCAGCAGATGAGATTGTGGCAGATTATTTTTCAAATATCCTTGGTCTTCACAGAGGGGATATAGTGTATTTTCGTCTGGACTATCTGATGCAAAAAGGTGCAATTGAAGAATTGATGGAGAAAATTGCAAAATATTATATAAAACCCTCCACATATGATATCGTATCCGTTAATAAATTGATAAATAGTGATCTGGTATATGAGCCTGTTTCACGTACAGCAGGAGTCGGTAGTGAACTTGTTAAGACTACCCATGGGTACGGGGAAGAATATTTATTAAATTATATTTTTAATCGCTATATAGGCAACAGAAGTATCAGCACTAGTAACGAGTTAATCGGTTTTTCAAATCATGAAATCGCTAAGATTGATAAAACTGGCGAGATCGATACGAAGGGAGAAAAGGTTATTTTCTTAACTTTCGATGATTGGGGATCTGATAAAGCCATTATGCGTTTAATGAATGTGCTGAATAAATACGATGTAAAGGCTACCTTTTTTGTAAGGGTAGGAAATAGCACCCTAACATTACAAGATAAGATGATAAATCCTAATCTTCTTCGTGCTATAGCTCTTGACGGGCACGATATAGGAAACCACACCTTTGGACATATGAAAATTAACATAGAAACAGATGTTGAAGAGAGTTTGCTTAGAGAGGATATTGTAGCTGCCCACCAGGAAATGGCGAGATATATTGGGGATACGGGATCCCTGAAGCTTTTCTTTAGACCACCCACATTAGCGGTCAGTAAACTTGGCCTTAAAACCATTTTTGACTGTGGATATCAATACATTATAAATGGTGATTTCAGTACCCATGACTATACAGCAGAAAATGCGGAAGAATTGATTGATAAATTAAAGAATGGAATGGGGAACCGCAAAATTGGAGTGGGCACTATTGTAGTGATGCATATGTCTGATAACAGTAAATTTACGGCAGAAGCCTTAGATATAGTAATTCCATACTACCAAGCTCAAGGATACCGCTTTGCAAAGCTTAGCGACTTTTTAAAGTAATTAAAAGGTATTAAGTGGAAGTAAAATTGCTAGTGAGGGGGGGAATGATAGTTTGAACTTTTTAAAAAAAAGGAAAAATGTAAAACATATGCTGCTAGAACAGCGGGAAGACAGACGTTTACTTTCTAATGTTGCGGACTTGCAAGGAAAGCGTACAAATCCTGATAGAAGAGGCAAAAAAGGATTAGAAGATTTTACAGGAAGAGTGGATGAATTTATCAAAAGCAAGAAGGCCGGAATACGATATAAGGCTTCTTATGATGTTAAGGTAACATGTTTTCTAGAGAATGGAGTGAAGATATTTACATGTAGAGGAATTGATATCTCTACAACGGGAATGTTATTAAATATTGGGAACAAAGAACAATTTACATATATAAGTAGTGCCTCCAGGGTAGTCTTGAAATTTAAAATTATGCCAGGGACCATGCCGGAAGGTTATGAAATGAAGGTTAAAATAGAGGCACGTATGGTGCGGTTTCAGAAAAAATCGGAAAATGAGATTTTATGCGGGTTTGAATTTACAGAGACGTTGACCCAGTATGTTAAAAGAAAAAAGGATAAATATGTCCTTGTAATATCTAGTACACTATTATTTTTAGTTACTGGATTTATTCTTCTGATGCGTACTGAAAGTGTGGTATATTTTAAATTTAATAAATATTTATATTTGTACAGTATTATAGCAGCTAGCTTTTTGCTTAGCAGATATTTGTTTGGTGCTATGTATAAAGCAGTGCCTATTGATATGAAATATACACCTGGAGTTAGCATCATTATTCCCTGCTTTAATGAGGAACAGTGGATACAAAGAACTATACTAAGTTGCATAAATCAAGATTATCCCTTGAATAAGTTAGAAGTCATTGTAATAGATGACTGTTCAAATGATAGATCTGTTGAGAAAATCAAAGAAATAGTAGAAAAACTTCATAAAGAGGATAAATATTTTGATACTAGAAATAGACTTCGCTATTTTGTTCAGCAGAATAATAAAGGAAAAAGGCATGCCTTAGCAAGAGGTGCTATGCTGGCTAAACATAATCTAGTGGCTTTTGTAGATTCTGATAGCTTCCTGGATCCCTTCGCTGTACGTAATTTAGTTCAGCCTTTTAAAGATCCGAAAATGGGAGGAGTGTCAGGCAGAACGGATGTAGCCAATACTTTTACCAATGTGTTGACTAAGATGCAGTCTGTTCGCTATTATATTGCTTTTCGTATTATGAAGGCAGCGGAAGCTTATTTTGATGCGGTAACTTGTCTTTCGGGACCACTGTCTTGTTATAGGAAAGAAATTGTTTTGGAAAATCTGGATACATGGCTAAATCAAAAGTTTTTAGGATATAATGCTACATTTGGTGATGACAGAAGTATGACAAACTTTGTATTAAAAAACCATAGGACAAGCTATCAAGATACTGCTATCTGTTCTACCATGGTCCCTAAGGAATACTCAGTTTTTTTAAAACAACAGATGCGTTGGAAACGTTCCTGGTTAAGGGAATCTATTATTGCTGCAAAATATATGTGGAAAAAAGAACCTTTTATGGCTGTCTTTTTTTATATGGGTTTAGTGGTACCTATAGCAGCGCCTATAGTTGTAGTTTATAACTTGATTTATGTTCCACTAGCATATAATTTATTTCCTACCACCTTTCTTGTGGGCATCCTGATGATGTCTTTGCTAATGAGTGTAGCTCAAATGTTTTTGCGAAAGAGTTCTACATGGGCTTTTGGCATGTTGTTCTGTTTCTTTTATGAAGCTGTTTTATTATGGCAGATGCCTATTGCCTGGTTTACCTTTTGGAAATCAACTTGGGGAACAAGGATGACCCCTCAGGATATAAAGGAAAAACAAATGAAGGATAAAAAGAGGATGCTACAAAATAAAAAAGGTAGGGGAGAATTTGCAAATGAAAATCGATAAATTTTCCTCAAAAAAGGATAAAAAGAAAATTGTCAGGAGTATATGCCAAGGTATAATCTTGGTAATTGTATTTTATTTGATAATAACAGCATTATTTACATTTCATGAATATGAGGCTTATGACAAGGAGGCTCTCGATCACCAAGGCTTTATTGCTATTTCTTATTTTGGGGTGGATATAACAGGAAGTGATACTCTTATTAGTACAGCACGGTTGGAGAAGCATTTAAAGGCTTTAAAAAATTCAGGATATGTTACCATAACTCAACAAGATATTTTAGATTATTATAAAAAAGGGAAACAGCTACCGGGAAAATCTCTTTTTTTAATGTTTGAAGATGGAAGACGGGATACAGCGATTTTTGCTCAGAAGATTATGGAAAAGTATAATTTTAAAGCAACAATGCTTACCTATGCTGATAAGTTTCAAAAAAAAGATTATAAATTCTTAATGCCTGATGATCTTCTTGATTTAGAAAAAAGTACCTACTGGGAACTTGGAACAAATGGATATCGTCTAAGTTATATTAATGTTTTTGATAGATACCAAAACTATATAGGAGAGCTTGATTCCTTACAATATGCCACGGTTTCTTCCTACTTAGATAGAAATTATAATCATTACTTAATGGATTATATACGAGATGAGAATAACCTTCCTAAAGAAAGTTATAATGAGATGAAGGAACGCATTGCCTATGATTATGCTACCATGGAGAAAGTTTATACAAAGGAGCTGGGAAGGATTCCAGCTCTGTATACACTCATGCATTCCAATACGGGGCAATTTGGAACAAATGATAAGACCAGTGGGGTGAATGAAGAAAATATTTATAAACTCTATACTATGAATTTTAACAGGGAAGGATTTTCTTTAAATACGAAAGATAGCTCTATTTACGATCTTACCAGGATGCAGCCCCAATCTTATTGGTATACTAATCATCTTTTAATGAGGATATGGGATGACACCGGTCAGGAAGTAGATTTTGTTGTAGGAGATAAAGAAAAAGCAAAAGAGTGGGAAATATTGGTAGGGGAAGCTGAATTTAAAAAGAATTCTATTATCCTCACTTCCATGCCCAAAGGAAGGGGACTCCTTTGCCTTAAAGAGCCCCTAGAGATTCAAGATTTACAGTTAACAGCCCATTTACAGGGGAATAAATTAGGTTCTCAGGCAATTTATATAAGGGCTGATGAAAAACTTGAAAATTATATCTATATTCAGATTAAAAATAATATTTTACATGTTAAAGAAAAGATAGCTGGCATAGAGACAGAACTTTTTAGTCTCAACCTGGATAACTTTGATGGTACCCACTTCCAGTCAGTTGAAGAAAACAGAAAAGGCGCGGAAATTGCAGTCTTAAAGACAAAAATTACCGCTGCTTATACAAGAGAGGAGAAAGAAAAGCTAAAAAAAGAATTGAAAATCAAAACACAGGAAAAAGTGGCTTCATTAAGTAAAGGTGTAGATGCCTATATCCCTGCCATTGAATTAAAGGAAGCAGGTAACAGATACCTTCAGCTGGCAGTGAAAAATGATAAAATATCAATTTCTCTTGATGGAAAAGAAGTTGTAGCCGATTTAGTAACTAAACACCTTGTAGCAGGATCAGTATTGTTAGAAGCTGCATGGGGTGAATATGGATACAGCCAGAGGAATCTGGTGGATGATGTTTATGACGGTGTATTTAAAGAGCTTGTAGTCAAAGAATATTCCGAAAAGAAGATTATATTTGATGGTAGACTACATGGGTGGAATTTGGTAGTACATGCTATAGAGGAAAAATGGCATACCATAATGAATTGGTTTATCAAGACATTGTAGATGTGAGGAATATTAATGAATAATAAAAAAAGAGTTTTGGCCGTGATAGTAATGCTACTAATAGTAGCATTACTTGAGACTGGTTGTGAAAAGATTACTAAGCCATCGGCAAGTAAAACAATAGAGGATGAGTCACAAAAAGAAGATTGGAAGATTTCCGTATGGACCACATATTGGGATGTGGAGAGAATCCAAGTAGAAGTGGCTAACTTAAAAGACCATATTAAAAATTTCTGCTATTTTGCTGCTTATTTTAATAATAAAAATAAATTGATACTTCCTCAAGTCACAGCCCAAACTTTCCATAGTATAGAGAAAAACTTTGGTGATAATGAATGGGTCAATTATCTTACAATTGTTAATGACAAGATTAAAGAAGATGGAACTTCCTCTCTTAAAGATACAAAGCTTTTATATGCACTATTTGCAAATGAAGAGGATATGGATAGACATATAGCCGAAATCCTTAACATAGTTACAGCGGGAGGATATGATGGGATAGAAATCGACTATGAAGCTATTAGTAAGGATATGGATTTATGGAAGCTATACCAAGTGTTTTGTCGAAAATTATATAAAGCAGCTTCTGAAGTAGGTTTGAAGATGAGAGTTGTTTTAGAGCCGAACGTACCCCTTGAGAAACTTAACTTACCTGAGGGCCCTGATTATATTGTGATGTGTTATAACTTACATGGGGTTAATACAGAACCTGGTCCCAAAGCCGATAGCCAGTTTATCAAGAAAATGATTAAAAAATTCTCTGATCTACCAGGCAATAAGGAATTTGCCCTGGCAACTGGGGGATTTGATTGGAGCCGAGAAGGAGAGACTAAAGCCCTAACTGAAATACAAGCAGAAGATCTTATTAAACAGTATAACGCTGAAACTGAAAGGGACAATGATAGTCAGTGTATCAAATTTTTTTATCTAGATAGAGAAGGGAAAAAGCATGAGGTATGGTATGCAGATACGGTAACCCTTCATTATTGGAGAGAAATTATACTTGAATCTGGTGAATATGGAATTTCACTTTGGAGATTAGGTGGGAATAACAGTGAGCAATTATAAATAATTTACCGATCGAGGCATTAAAGTAGATACCTGTTTATATAATAGCCACCTGCTTTAATTTAATAGGAAGAGTTTTAAAAATTAAAATTTTTAAATAGAACACTTGTGCATTATAAAGTTAAATTGTTAAAATAATATGAACATAAAAAATAAATGGCCATAATTATATCTCTCATATAAAGGAATAGTTGTGAAGGCGGTTTATAGATGAAATCTTCTATAGATAAAAAACATATTATTGCCATATTTGTTTTACTTATAGGGACATTATTCATTTTTGTTACCTATGCAGAAAATCATAAAAAAATGCCCCTAGCAAAAAAAGGGATATTAGATCTTACCCAGTGGAATTTTCACAAGGATGGTCCCATTAAGCTTGATGGAGAGTGGGAATTTTACTGGAATCAATTGCTTACTTATGATGATTTTCACCGAGGAGATAAAAATTATAATCCTAGTGGTTATTTCTCTGTGCCAAGTGTATGGAATAATTATAAAGTGGATGGTAAAAAACTACCGGGAAAAGGATATGCCACGTATAGGTTAAAGATAAAATCAAATAATACAGTTGATTTACAGGGATTAAAATTATTGACCCAATCTACTGCCTATAAGCTCATGATTAATAGAGAAACCATTGCCACAAGTGGTATTGTAGGAATAAGCAGAGAAACTACTGTACCAGAATATAAACCACAAATCATACATTTTGAAAATAATGCTAATGAATTTGAAATAATTGTTCAAGTTGCAAATTTTACCTATGCAAGGGGTGGTTTTTGGCATTCTATAGAGTTAGGCTCCTTTGCGCAAATAAGGATAATGAAAGAAAATTCCGTAAGGAGAGAGATGCTTCTTGTTGGTGCAGTATGGAGCATGATTCTTTATCATGTAGCCATATACTGGCTGCAAAGAAGAAATAAATCTATTTTATATTTCATCATAGCTCTTTTAGGTATGTCCATAAGAATTCTTTTTACAGGAGAATATTTTATTACTGCTTTAATTCCTAATTTAAATTTTGATTTGCTAATATTTTTTGAATATACAACAGTCTATTGGGGAGCAACCATATGGTTTGTTTTTATACATGAGGTTTATCCAATAGAATTTTCAAAAAAAGTTGTCAATATTTTTGTTTATCTGTCATTATTCATTACAGCGTTTATAGCTGTGACTCCTATATATATTTATACAAAATGTTTAATCTTTATTGAAATTTTTGTAGTAATCGTATTCTATAATATATTAATTTCTGTTATAAGAGCTGTACGTAGTAAAAGACAAGGAGCAACATTATTACTTTTAGGAATTATACTTTTTTTTGCAACTTTTATTCATGACAGTTTATATTATTTAAATATCATTAAAAGTAAACCTGGTGGATTGATTGGGTTTACAATATTTATCATGTTGTTCATCCAAGCATATATTTTAGCGGCCAGGTATTCCAAAACCTTTGATGAAGTAGAAGAACTATCTGAGAAAATGATCTCATTAAATAAGCTTAAAGATGAGTTTCTTGCAAATACTTCCCATGAATTAAGGACACCCCTGCATGGTATTATCAGTATTACAGAATCTGTTTTACAAAGTAAGGAAGGGCAGATTAACCAAAAACAAAAAGCTAGTTTGTCTTTAGTAATATCAAGTGGTAGAAGACTTGCCAATCTTGTGAATGAGATATTAGACTATTCCAAATTAAAATATGGAGATATAAAACTTTGCAAAAAAAGTGTAAATCTACAGCAAGTAGTCCAAAAGGTAATAAATGTACAAAAACATCTTCTTATAAATAAAGAAATAACACTGATAAATGATGTGCCAAAGAATATCCCCTTTGTCTATGGAGATAGGGATCGACTAATACAGATTATATATAACTTATTAGGAAACGCTGTTAAGTTTACCCAAAAGGGTAAAATCTGTATTTCAGCTATAGAAAACAATAATATGGTAGAAATAAGTGTAGAAGATACAGGTATTGGAATACCCAAAGAAAAGTTGGAGGATATTTTTAAGTCCTTTGAACAAGGGAGTACATCTTTAACCAGATCCTATGGAGGTACTGGATTGGGTCTTAGTATTACAAAGCAACTGGTAGAAATACAAGAAGGTAAAATATGGGTGACCTCAGAGGTAGGAAAAGGATCAAAATTTACATTTACACTGCCCATCAGTTATCATGAGGAAAAAAATGTTATATCTAAAAAGGAAAGAATGTTTCAGGAGAGTCATATACAGTATTCTTTTTCTGAAGATGAACTAAGTTATAAGAAGGATGGAGAATTTACTATATTAATAGTGGATGATGACTATATAAATTTGCATTCCCTTGCCAATATACTAGCTGCCGAGAATTACTCTGTTGTTGCGGCTACAAATGGCATACAGGCATTAGATGAAATTTCTAAAAATAAAGAAATAGATTTGGTTATCTTAGATATTATGATGCCACAAATGTCAGGATATGAAGTATGTAAAAAAATTCGTGAGAGATATTCTATGTATGATTTACCGGTGCTTATGCTTACAGCTCAGAATAACCCAGAGGCTATTTTGACAGGATTTGAATCAGGCAGTAATGACTTTTTACCCAAGCCTTTTGAAACGAGTGAATTAAAAGCTCGCGTAAGAACACTCCTTAAGCTAAAGAAATGTGTTCTTCATGGAATTAATGCAGAGATGGCATTTTTACAGGCCCAAATAAAACCACATTTTTTGTATAATGCATTAAATACAATCGTATCCTTTTGCTGGACAGATCCTGAAAAAGCGGCTGAACTAATTACGGAATTAAGCAATTATTTAAGAAGCAGTTTCGATTTTAGCAATATGGATAAATTTGTGCGTATTGAAAAAGAAATCGAGTTTGTACAATCTTATTTAGCTATTGAAAAAGCCCGCTTTGAGGAAAAAATAAACTGTCAATATGATGTTGATACTGTTAATTTTATGATACCTACCCTCGTTTTACAGCCAATTGTAGAAAATGCAGTAAAGCATGGAATATTAAAAAAGGAAGAAGGCGGAAATATAAAAATTTCCATTAAAGAAAATAGGGATTTTATTGCCATCAAAGTTGAGGATGATGGGGTTGGTATATCTAAAGATAAATTAACTGCTATTCTAGATGATAAGTTTGCAGGCAAGAGTGTGGGGCTTAAAAATGTAAACAAAAGATTAAAACGTATTTACGGATATGGTATTCAAATTGAAAGTGAAGTTGAAAAGGGAACGATTGTTGGGATGAAAATTCCAAAAGAGAGAGGCGAGATTTTTTGATGAGGACCATACTGGTCGATGATGAAAGACCTGCATTAAAGAACTTAGAACGTTTTCTTAAGGAATATGATTATATTGAGGTTATAGGAGCATACACAGATGTGACTATGATTTTTGAAGAAATTAAAAAAGAAAAAGTACATTTGGTTTTTTTAGATATAGAAATGCCTAAGATGAAAGGTATTGAGGCAGCAGAGAAAATATTAAAACTAGATAACAACGTGCAAATAGTATTTATTACGGCATATAATGACTATGCTGTGGATGCATTTGAAGTAGATGCCATAGATTATGTTATGAAGCCTATAATGAAAAAAAGACTTGATAAAACCATGGAAAGGGTTAAAAAAAGATATAGCAATAGAGAGCTCCTTAGCCCCCAGAGGTCGAAGGAAGAAAATAAAATTTTGTGTTTTGGAAACTTTGAAATAATACGAGGACAACAAGAAATTAAGTGGCGTACTTCTAAAGCAAAAGAACTAGCGGCATATCTTGTTTATTATCGAGGAAAATTTGTACATAGAACAAAAATAATTGAAGAGCTATGGCATAATAAGGAAGAAGAACAGGCAACAAAGCTATTACATACAAATATATATTATGTAAGAAATGGGCTAAAATCTCTAAAGCTTGATCAAGCAATTATATATTCAAATGAAATGTACAAGTTTGATATAGGTACAGTATTTTGTGATGTAGAAGAATTTGATAAAGCATTTAATAGTAATATGGGAACTAACAATAACAACATAGAAATACTTGAGAAATCTATTCAATTATATAGAGGGGATTACTTAGAAGAAAATGACTATTATTGGGCCATGAATGAACAGGCGCGATTTAGTAGAATTTATATGAATATGCTTATAACAATATCCGACTTCTATATAATTCAGGGCAATTACAGTAAAGCAATTCCTTACTTAAAAGCCATACTGGGAAAAAACCCCTATAGTGAGGAAATTCATAGGAAATTACTCCATGCTTATGTATATATGGAAGACTATACTAGCTTTAAAGAACATTATAAAAATATATCCAACGTGTTTAAGCGTGAATTGGGTGTGGAACTAAGCAATATTACCAAAGAATTATTTAAAAATAGTATTCAAGGAAAAAGTGAAATCACGATTGATAATAAAGGAAGATGAGGGCTAAACCGTTTTAATTAATTACTTCTTATGGTGAATTTAGTAAACCATTGGTAAGAGAAATATAAATTTTAGAAAAGAAAGAGCATTGTAGGTCAAGAAAACATTTAACTATCCTGTTATTATGAAAATAACCAAAGCAGGAGGTGTATACCAATGGAATCATGGGAAGGAATAAAAAATACGTTGGAATATATTGAGGAAAATTTATCAGAAAAAATTGAAATTCAGGATTTATCGAAGATGGCTCATTTATCTCCCTTTTATTATCAAAGGCTGTTCCGCAGATTAGTGGGCAAAACGGTTATGGAATATATTAAGCTGCGTCGATTAGCAAATGCAGCTTGTGCTCTATTAAGTGAGGATCGCATTGTTGATGTAGGATTGAACTTTGGCTTTGAAAACCATGAAACGTTTACCCGCTCGTTTAAAGAGGCTTATGGTTTAACCCCTGATGCTTACCGTAAACATCCCAGGCCTTTATCCCATTTTATTAAACCGGATTTATCTATGCAATATTGTTTAATAGATGAAGGTGTACCACTGGTGGCCGATGGAATCGTATTAGAAGTGAATAGAAAAAGGTTAAATTATGAGCGCCATTTTGCAGGACTATTTATTGATACGAAATTTTCTAATGATCCCAGTTTAGATTTTTTAGCAGAACTGTGGCATACCTTTCATAATAAAAAGCATAGCATTAACAATTTAAAACAAAATGGAAACGAAATTGGTGTGGGCAGTCCCAGTGAAAAGGAGGGTTATCTAAAATATTTTGTTGGGAAAGAAACGTTGGATATCAATCATCAAAAAGATTTTATCAATTGGTCAATACCTAGTGGTAACTATATAATTTGCTCTTTTGAGGCGGAGAACTTTCATCTTTTAACAACAGATGCGTTGGATAAAGCAGTAAAATATATGTATGATACTTGGCTAAAAAAGAAGGGGATAACTACAGAGCCCTTTATGGCAGAACTATACTATGATACTACGCCAGAAAGTGCTGCAATGGAAGTCTGGTTTAAAATAACTTAGGGGAACAAATTTACATATAAAAGGGTAACTCTTGTTGAATCATCAGCTTTTGAGGAGTAAACTGTAATTAAATATAATGATTAAAAACTTTAGGGTAGTACATATAAAGGTATTACCCTTTTGTTGCTTATGAAATAAATATAGAAGGGCATATTGAGACAGGTTCGTGTGCTTTAACTAAATGATGATGATAATCTAGAATTCTGCTAATAGGGGAGGACGTCTGAAATCTTGTGTAAATGGTAATAATAACCAATAAAAAGGAGTGACCATTTATGCAAAATTTACAAGAAGCAACAATCAGAGATTTAGCCAAAAATTGTCGAAGCGTAGAGGAAATTCAAGAGGCTCTAAA
>JAHDSB010000168.1 GCA_018433015.1 Clostridia bacterium
AATATATTTCAATTAGATCTCTAATTTCTTTTTCATCATCAACGACAAGTATCTGCTCCCTTTGCATCAGCATTTTCCTCCAGACCTTGCTTAAAGTATTTGTATATACAAAAACATGCAACTAAGATCAAAGCTAACCATAAACAAAAGAAAAGCGCTAAGTATCCATACTCCTGAACATTTATAATTATATCATTTATCTCCATATACACTCTCACCTCGTCTTACCAATCACATAAACGTTAGCGCTCACCCTGATGCTTAGGAAGTTGCTCCTTATAACAAGTGTAAACAAAAGCTGGTGGAATGTTAAAGGGCACAAAGGATATGTTAACTTGAGAGAATTCTTTTTTTAATAAATTTTTCATTTGCAAGGAATATTGAAACGCTACAAACATCCCTCCTGGTTTTAAGGATTTAACTACCCCATCTAAAATATCTAAACGCTCCTGCTCAGAAAAGTTGGCAAAGGGTAAGCCTGAGATTATGCAATCCACCTTTTTCAGCTGGTAATCAGCAAAAATTTTTTTTATTTTCCCTGCATCCGGATAACAATCTAAAGTGGGATAGCGTTTTTGCAATCTCTTTCTCATTTCTCTATCAAGTTCAAAAATTAACGCTGTACATTCTGGTTTTTTTAATTTATATATATGGTCCGTAAATACTCCTGTACCTGCTCCCAACTCTATTAGAGAAGTCACCTGATTCCACTTAATATGCTTAATCATCTCTCGAGCAAGATATTTCGAACTGGGTCTAACACTGCCAATTGTCTTAGGTGAGGTAAAGAACTTCTTCAAAAACAGCCAATTATCATTTCTATCTAGAGTAATAGATTCTTGTTCTATATATGCCATCTTACTGCTCCTCCTGTATCTTCTTAATACCAGCATCTATAGATAATCTAACCTAGAATTCTTAAAAATAAATTATTCAAATTCTTAATATTTTCTTAAGTATTACATTATCTAAGGCTTAAGTAACAACTAAGATTATGCAAAAAATTTGTTTTTCTTGCGAAATTTGCCGAATATAAGTAAAAGCGGACCTTTTCGAAGGTCCGCTTTTACTTATATTCAATATATTTTAGCAAAATAAAAATATAGACATAAAATATTAAGTATGAAAGCTAGAGGAATCCCAATGGTAAAGCTACGATGCCGCGTTTTATGCCGAAATACTTTCATGCCAAGCCACACACCAGTTGCTCCAAAAAATACAGCCAAGATGAAAAAGGTTTTTTCCGGCACCCTCCACCAGTGCCTTTTGGCCTTTAATTTATCTATTCCCATCAAAATAAAAGCCACAACATTAATAGCTAATATAATATATTGAATGTATTTCATATAGTCCATAAATAACCCCTCGTATTTTTTTATTTAGCAATAATTTTAGCTTTAGAAAATTAATAAGATTAAGGAGATTTTACCATGCTTTGTCCCATTTGCCATTCCGAAAATATACAAACCTTTTATAAATACGATAATTTCACTTTACTCCACTGTCAAAAGTGTGATCTAATCTTTCGCGAAGATTATCATAGTGTTACAAAAGATTTAATTACAGAAGTTTATGATGAGAACTGGATAACAATGAGAGAAAAATACACTAAAAATATCTTTTTAGAACATGCATCATTTAATATCACATTGCTTAATATCTTCACACCAAAAAAGGGAGAGCTCCTGGAAGTAGGAGCCGGAACAGGGGAATTTCTTTATTTAGCTCAAGCTGCAGGCTGGAATGTAACAGGCTTTGAACCCTCTTTGCCAACCTGCTCCTACGTACAAGAAAAATATAACATAAAATTAATAAATAGTCTTTGGGATAAAAGTAAATTAACAGATGACTGTATGTTTGATATTATCACATTCTGGCATGTTTTAGAACACCTAGCCCAGCCTCTTCAATTCTTGGAAGAGGTAGCTTCTGTGCTTTCCCCCCAGGGACTAATATTTTTCAGTATCCCTAATAAGAACTCCTTCACCAATAAAATTTACGGGTACAGTTCTCCCCTATACTTAGAAGCAGATCATCTTTTTCATTACTCTTTAAAAAGCTTAATTACTTTAATAAAACAAACTCCTTTAGATGCCCTTGCTCTTTTTTCTCGTGAAGAAGTATGTCGTCTTTTTCAAGATCTTAAAGCACATGAGGAATTATCCAAATCATGGCAAAACCCCACTTTTCCAGAAATGATGGCTTTACAAGCACAACTACAAAGTAAATTTGCCGGGCACGAACTTTTTTGCATTGCCCACAAAAAACAACCTTAAGAAGCCAACCAACAAAGGGTGGAAAAACCACTTGAGGCTGAAAGTTTCACTTTAGTGGGTACTTTTGCATATTAAATAACTATGTAGCCTTTTTATAGAGTTGATGAATGTAATTATGAATAATATTGCAATTTTTATTCCTAATCTTTTAACTTGGAAAGGTGATAGACCCATCATTGGTGGGTTAGAACGCTACGCCTTGTCCTTAGCCGATTTGCTTACAGAAATAGGCTATAATGTTTCTTTTCACCAATATGCCTATCAAGATTTTGAGAAAACTCACCACAAGTGGCTTGTATACGGCTATGAAGCTGATCCAGCTCACTTACACCTTACAAATAACCGCATGGAAAAAACAGTAAAAGGGCAAGTATTATATGCCTCTATCGCTCAACAAACTTCTTACCGCCCAGGTTCTATTTGTATTTCCCATGGAGTCTGGTGGGAACTACCGGGATCCAGTCCTACCAATGCCCAAAAATTTTATGAAAATCACGTTCTTTCCGCCCTATTACAAGCCCAGTTAATCATCTCCTGTGATTATAATTTCTTAAATGTAGCTCGCGCTATCTATCCAAATTTAGCGGATAAAAAAATCAGAGTAATCCCTAACTTTGTGGATTTGCAAAAATTCTCTCCTCGCCCTAAGACAAAAAGTAAGGGGCTACGAATTCTCTATCCGCGCCGCTTATCCCTTGAAAGAGGGTTTGCCCTTGTAGCAGCAATTATTCCTAACCTATTAAGTGAATACGAAGATATTGAATTTCATTTTGCTATTGATAGTAATATACCGGAACATTTGAAAGCTTTTCATACTTGGCGTTGTAAAGTAGATAATAATGAAAGAATCTCCTATTCACATCCTGACTTTCAAGATATGGTCAATGTTTTAGCTGATTCTGATATAATACTCATTCCCACCATATATTCAGAAGGTACCAGTTTTTCCTGTTTGGAAGCTATGGCTATAGGTAAACCTATAATTGCCACAAATGTAGGCGGCCTCACTAATCTGATTATTGATGGCTACAACGGTTTATTGATTCACCCCTCCAAAGAGAGTCTGTATCAAGCCATTAGATTCTTACTTAATAACCCTACGGAACGAAATCGTCTGGGTAAAAATGCCCTAGCAACGGCTCAGGCTTTTGATAAAAATATTTGGAAAGCTCGGTGGCAAGAATGTATCAAAGCGATTTATACCAAAGGATAGGTGTTTTTTTATGCCTAAACTAACGGCCATGATGATTGTGCGCAACGAAGCTGATCGTTATTTAATACGTTGCCTTCAGCACTTAGAAAGATTTTGCGATGAAATCATAATCCTAGATGACAGCTCCACCGATAACACACCGGAACTATGTCTTAGTTTTCCCCAAGTTAAACTATACCGTCGCAAGGAATCCCTTTTCTTAAAAGATGAAGCCCAATTGCGACAAGAATTGTGGAATTATACTGTGAATAATTCCCCGGAGTGGATCTTAACTTTAGATGCAGATGAATTTTTAGAAAAAAAAGCAGCCACAGAACTACCTCCCCTATTAAAACAAACATATTTTCAGGCTATCAGTTTTCGCCTTTTTGACTGTTGGGGCAGTGAAAAATATTACAGGGTTGATGGACTTTGGAATCCTTGGTTAAGAGGCTTTTCAATTTATCTTGTTAAGTATCAGCCCCATTTACAAGGAACTTGGCCTAAACTTAAATTTCACTGTGGACGTCTTCCCCTTTCCTATCGTCGACTCCCCCATTTGGAAGGCCATCTTCGTATAAAACATTTAGGCTGGGCTAATCCCGAAGATATAAATAAAAAATATCAACGAGCGATAACACAAGATCCTGAATTTAGATATATGAGTAAAGAACATTACGACAGTATCCTGTGGCCCCCAGAAAAAATCAAGTTAGAAAAATGGTAGGAACAAGCTTATAGTTGTCGCATATTATATTTTAGAGCTTATTGCTTAACTTATAGCTTATATATAGAAAGGAGCTTAAAAATGGCTTTTACTATTAGTAGTTCCCTTTCCGGCAGTAGTGCAGGAACCGCCGATGTTTCCCTTAGTCTTAGTCCCTCAACAGCTCTCTTCTCGCCTGCTAACTTGGTACCAGGACAATCAGTAGGTTCTCCAGCTCTGGAGGTTTCAAACGCAGGTGATGTGGATCAATTTTATTTTATTTTTGCTGACTGGAAAGAAGTCAGCCCTACCACTGCTAGTCAAGGTAGAATTTTGGCCGAGCGTCTAAATATAGCTGTTGAAGCTAGTCCCTCCACCGAACTTTATAATGGTACCGTTGCCGGACTTAACAACGAACCCGCTGCCGGACGTCTTCTAACCACAACTAACGAAGATATTTTATCTTTTGTAGTAAGTTTACCTAGCACAGTAGGAACTATTACTCAAGACCTAGATCTTGATATAGATTTGGTGTTTGTAGGTCAGGCTTCACCACTCTCTTAAACTCATAAATATAAATTAATATTTATGAGTATTAAAACGCAGTCCGGCTTAAGCCGGACTGCTTAACTTACAAAATAAAATCATTATTAGCCGGTAAAGGATGAATTTTTAATGACTAAAAAAGTAGGTTTGTTAACAACTAATTTTTTTCATCCCACTCAAGATAGAATTATCATGGGGGGAGCAGAACGCTATCAGGTAGACCTCTGTCGTCTCTTACGTAAACTAGGCTATCACGTGGAAGTCTGGCAAATAGGCGATAATTGGACTAAAGAATTTGATGGAGTAAAAATTCACGGTGTTAAAACAAGTATGAATGAGTACAATACCTTTCCTGAACTTTCTATGGCTTTTTACGAAAACTCCGTATCTTTTGATTATGCCATATATTTTATTCTTTCCCTAGCTTATCCTGTGGCTCGGGAAAAAAGCCTAGCTATCAGCCATGGAGTTTATTGGGATTGGCCCGGCTTCGATGTAAAAACAGGGCGCCACCAAGATCATCAAGAATGGCTAAGACGCATGAATATAGCTCTTACAGGGCCGGAAAAACTTGTTTCTGTTGATACAAACACCATTAGCTATTTTAATTCCACTTTGTCTAATTTTTATCATAAGTGGGAATATGTTCCCAATTATGTTAATACCGATTTATTCTGTCCAATAGATGATAATCAGGAGGAGAAAGATAAAATCCGTATTCTTTTCCCCCGCCGCCTCGTTCCTGTACGGGGAGTAAATGAAACTATGCGGGCAGCCGAGATATTAACAAGCCGTTACCCCTGGATTGAATTTCATTTTTGCGGTCGCGGCCATGATGATAATACAGAAAAACTCATGTCCCAGTGGGTTTCTACACAAGAAAACTGTTATTATGACTGGAAACCCTTTGAGCTGATGCCCCAAGTCTATCAGCAAGCTGATATTGTACTCATACCCTCCCGTTCTACAGAAGGAACAAGTTTAGCAGCCCTAGAAGCTATGGCCTGTGGTAAACCTGTTATTGCCGGTCTTACAGGCGGTCTTTGTGATTTAGTTCTCCAGGGATACAATGGATATTTACTTAAACCAACTGTAAAAAATCTGGTAGCTGCTATTGAAGAGCTTGCTAAAGATAAAGCTAAAAGAAAAACCATGGGCCAAAGAGGTAGAGAAATTGCATTAAGCTTCAATAAAAAGATCTGGGACGAACGTTGGTCTAAATTAATAACAGATGTCTTTTGTTAAGATTGAAATTTTAGGGTTAAGTAGGTGTTAGCTATGGCCTATACATCTCCTAGTGTAGCTAACAAGGGAAATTGGATTCATATTAGTACAGGATTTCCTGCACTCATCGTCTTACAAGAAAATCTAACTTTTAATCTCTTACAACGGGTTATGCTATCACTTCCTGTTTACTCTCCACAATCCATGACTAATAAAACTGGCGCAAATCTAAATTCTGTAGCAGCACAAGAACAAGATCTTAAAAAAATATCATGCTACCAAGATATTATAAATGTGGACCGTGTAGTAGATAATTATAACAAGTTATCTAATAACCTACTTAGCATAAGCCTTCCAGCTAATTTTGCTAAATATGTCTCGTGCAATATAAATAATATTAAAATTATAGATAGGCTTATTCCTAACCCCTCTTATTCCCAAGCTTTAGCTGTAGCCATTTACAGTTATGAAATCAATGTGCGCTACCTTGATTTCTCCAATCATACTAACAACCTTACCTTTCAATCAGGACCTCGTCATCAACAGGTTTTCCTTAAATACTATGAAAATAGTAGCTTAAAAGTAGAGCTATTTGTTAACTGCTTGAAAATAATTGATAATAAACTTACTACAAGCTAAGTTTCGATACGATTGCGCCCTTTTCTTTTGGCCTTGTAAAGACATTCATCTGCTTTATTAACCAAGGCTGTTACTTTCTCTCCGCAATATTCAGCTACTCCTATGCTGATAGTTACGTTTAGCCCCTGACTTGTAAAACTTTCATTTTCAATATTCTGCCTGATTTTCTCTGCCACAACTAGCGCTTCCTTTTGGCTAGTGCGCGGCAGAATAACTAGATACTCTTCTCCCCCGTATCTCCCTAATAAATCTGCCTTTCTAATATTCTCTCTAATAATCTTTGCTACACCGATTATAACTTGATCTCCCGTCTGATGACCATATACATCATTTACTCGTTTAAAATGGTCAATATCTGCCATCATAATTGATACCTTTTCTTCATATCTTTCTGCTTGTTCCAAAGTTTTTTGTAAAGCATTAAAAATGAACTGGTGATTATAGATATTAGTAAGACTATCTTTAACAGACTTTTCTCGTAATATTTGATTGGCCTCTATTAAGAGGCTATTCTTTTTTTCCAATTCCTTTTCAATTAACTTTAACTTTGTGATCTCTGGAAATGCAATCATTCCTGCAATTAGATTGCCTTGTTTATTAAAAATCGGTCCACCGCTAACTAAGCTCCATTTTTCTTTCCCTGTTTCAGTAATAATTTTCAACTCTTGATTCTTCGTTGATATCCCTCGCAAAGCCAGAAACAAGGGTAATTTTTCAATCTCAACCAAAGTACCATCAGAATAGTAAACTTTACTAATTTGCTCATTTAATAAAACTAAATCGTCTAAAGTATTTTCTTGTATATGCTCATACATATCCTCTATCTCTAAGAATTTAAGACTAGCAGTATTAATTATTCTAAGTACTTTATCCGGATAACTCATCAAAATCATAGGTGTGGGATTTTGTTCAAAGGCGGCTTCCATTAATCCTTTAATTTCTTCTACTTCTTTTTCTTTTTCTTTACGCTTGGTAATATCAATTATAGCCCAGATGACCCCTTTGCTCAGATCCTTAGAATCAATGGCCGAACCGGAAATTTTGGCCCAGAATAATTTTCCATCCTTACGCTTAAATTGATATTCTGTCTCCACAGTTTTATGAAAAGCTGTCTGCATATAGAATCTAACACCAAAATGTCGATAGGTCTCCTTAGATACATGAATCATGGCTACATTTTTTCCCATCATTTCATCTTTACTAAATCCAAAAAGTTCCTCCATCATAGGATTAACTTCTGTGATGATACGATCTCCCGTTAAAGCTAGCATTCCAATAGAGCTAGTATCGAATATAGCATTTTTCCAGATCAAAGCATTTTCCAATTCTTTTTTAATCTGCTGCAACTCTCTTTCTGTACTCTTGCGATTAGTAATATCAATAACATTACCTACTATACCTCGTGCCTCTCCCTTTTCATCTAAGAGGACGGATTTATAAAATACTACGTCACGTAGTGTCCCATCAGCATGTTTAAGCTTTGTTTCATACACTTGGTCTTTCTTTTTTCTCAGCAAGTTACAATCCGCTTTATAATAACCATCCGCTAACTCTTCCGGAAATAGATCATACACACTAGCTCCTATTATTTCCTCTTTAGGAATTCCCGTATATTCTGCAAAAGCCTCATTACAGCCTGTATAAATACCTGCTATATTTTTATAGAATATGGGATTTATTAAAGTATTAATTACTGTTTTAAGTAATTTTTCTTCTTCCAATAGATGTTTTGTCTGTAGATTTGGATTCTCATCTACAGCTTCACATTGGAATATATCATTAAACAATGTTATAAGAATCCCTTGCTGAGGACAGATTACTTGTACAGAATACCATTTTTTTTGGTGCTCCTGATATAGTTCAAAATATTCCCTTGTTTTATGGGAAACTGATTTTTTTAAGGATTCTATCATTTTATAATGCTGTTTGCTAGGAAATACAGTAGAAAGGCTCTTCCCAATGACCTCGTCTTTTTCCAGTTCCATGTCTTGTTCAAAAATACGGTTAACAAAAAGAAATGTAAAATCTATGGGGGAATTTTCCTCATTGAAAACGGCTTGAAAACAAGCACACCCTTCCGATATATTATCAAAAATTTGCTGATATAAGCTGGAAATTTTTTTCATAAATTATTTCCCCTTTTTATAGATTTTCTGCTACATGTAAATATATCGTAGTTATATTATATTATATATATCATTTACGTATATAAATATTTTTATATAGAATGCACAAAAAGATAAAATGAAGGTCATAAATTTAACTTTATTAATCTGAATAGTACAAAAACTTAACTGTATATGACGAAACCTCTTAGTAAAAAAAAAGAAAGGAACTAGAACATATCTAGCCCCTTCCTTTTTACTTACATGAGATAGTTATTTTTATTTAAAGGACTTAGCTATCTTAACTGCCTCCTCCTTACTGATTCCTTTGCAAATCATATTATAACTTACACCGTCCTGCTCCCAGATTAGGTGTCCTGAATCTTCCCATGCACCTATAGTATCATTAATTTTAACAGCCTCTATTTCATTTTCTGTTCCAGTTTCATAGGCTGTCTCTTCATTTACAAGACGATAAAATACTGTTATATCCTTTTCCTGTCCGGCAAATTTTACAGTTAGATAATACCTGCTACTTTTAGCCTCTTCACTATTAATATCCGCACCTACTAATTCCATTGTCTTAGCTTCTTTTAAAGTATATCCTGTAGGCAAATATTCCGGAACAAGGACCTTAAAGTCTACAGCCTTCTGAGCTTCAGCAATACTTTTATGAATTATATCTTTTACCTGGGAATCACTATTAGTCTCACTATTCTCCCCTTCTACTGCTACTTTTACTTTTTCTGAGGAGAGTTGTTCCTTTGAGAGGAGGGGTGCCGGTCGACTCTCACCATCTGTTTGTATTATAGTAACACCTTTCCCTACCTTGAACACCTTCGCTATATTATTGGCAACAGCCTCCATAGTTCCCGGGAAGATAAATGTTACAGCTAGTACGGCTATTAATGCTCCTACCCCCATTATGTATCCCGGCCTATATTGCTTAAACAATTTTTTCATAGTAAAATCTCCCTTCTGTTTAAACCAAAGACTCTTTACCTGGTGATTGGACCTAAGATTATGCCAAATTTTCTCTTTAGCATCGCTTTCTGTACTAAAATCTGTCTCTCGCAAAGTGTTTGCCAGCTCCAGAAGCTCATCATATTCGGGGCTATTATTTTCCCTTATGTTTTCTTGCTCGCCTTTTAAAAGATTATCAATATCATGGTTAAAACAAATAGTCCTATCATATTCTTTCATGATCCCATCCCTTTCCCTTTAAGTTCCTTTTGCAGCTTTTTCATAGAACGATATAAAATTACACCTACGTTGCTATCTGTCAAGCCCATTAATTCTGCTATAGTAGTATTCTTTAAGCCTCCAGCAAATTTCATGGCGATAATCTCACGCTCCCGTTCCTCTAGGGAACTCAAAGCTTTAAGGATTTTTTCCCTTTCTTCCTTTTTAACTGCTACTTCTTCGGGGCCCGGTTCTGGAGATACTTTATCCCAGATTGCTTCCAGTGAAACCCAATATTTTCTTCTGCGGGCTCTGTAAAAGTCTGTAACAGTATTATGGGCTATAGCAAATATCCAAGCTGCAAAAGATGCTTTTTCGGGATTATAACTCTTTAATTTACGAAAAGATCGTTCGAAAACTTGGCTGGTGAGTTCCTCGGCCAGTTCTCTTTTCCCCAAGCGATACCGCATGTAGTTATAAATTCGTTTGTAATAATCATCATAAACCTGGGCAAAGTCCTCCGACTTTACCTTGGCTTTAACTAAGCTTGAGTTTTCCTTATGTAAGCTAGTTATGTATGCTTTTTCCATTCATCTCTTCTCCTTAATTAGAGTACTTCCTGGCCAGGAGCCTCTATAAGCAAATACGTAAAACTTAAGAAAACATTACACGAAATTAAATAAAAACAAGGAACGATTATTAATCTAACCATTCCTTGTTCAAACAATATTCTTTCTTATCTATTAATAAGCAGTAATTTTCTCCTAGTCAGACATCATCTTTAAAATCTTATTTCTGGTACAAAACCCTACAACAACAAAAATACAGGCTGCTAAGGTAATAATAAGGGCTGCCGTATAATTTTTATATTGCAGGTTACTACCTATGCAAGTTGATACTACAAGCCATGGTACTCTTCCCACTAAAAATACAGAAAAAAACTTGGTAGGGATTATAGGAGTAAGCCCTGCTACATATATTAAGAAATCTTTCGGCATGCCCGGCATTATAAATATTAAAAATAAGAGTCCCATAGATTTTTTGCTATTTATTAAATCTCCATATTTTTCAACCTTTTCCTTAGAAAATAATCTTTCCACAAAAGAAAAACCGATAAATTTTGTAAAATAAAAAGCGATAATAGCTCCTAGCAATAATCCTACCGTGGAATAAAGAGCTCCCAAGATTGTTCCGTAGATGTATCCTCCTGCCATATATATTACTTCTCCCGGTATCGGTGCAACAATTACTTGCACAATTTGAAACAAGATAAAAACAAAAACTCCTTTCCCCTGAAGACTAACAACATAATTCCGAAAAGTATCAGGACTTGAAATAATACTCAGATAATTTGGTAAATATTTTGAACATAAGTAAATTAGCATTATTGCAGCAAGTATAGCTAATATTTTACTTACTATTATCAAAGTTCTCTTTTGCATTTTATAACTCTCCTTACTAATACATCTAACCGCACCAACAGTGTAATCTATATTATGATTATCATCATTAATTATATAGTATTTTTACGGATAATTGCCTTTTTTATATAAAAAAATAGCCCTTGATATGTTTCTAACATATATCAAGAGCTATTTACTCCTTATTTAGTTGGCTTCTTCTTTTTAGAAATTGTCTTCACCATACTTAGATAGTTATTACCCGCCATCTGCAGTTTACCTCGTACAGAATATCCTTTTTTCTTATACAGTTTGAAAGCTGATTTATTATTAGTTTTTACTATTAAAGACATTTTTTTGTAGCCATACGTTAAAGATTTCTGTTTAGCAATTTCTAATAAACAACTTCCTATTCCTGTAGCCCGATACTTAGGATCCACTGCTAAAGAATCAACATAATATTCTCCCTGTTTTGCTTCTTTAGTTTGCAACATGGGAATTACTCTGTTTTTATACCTTAAACTACTGGCTTTATAAATTGAAGGCAGTTCTTTTTCTATTGGTTTATTTAAGCGAGGAAAAAAGTCTGCCGGAAAAGATAAAAGGAGCCCTACAACCTTACCCTCATTCTCTGCCACGTCAGCATATTGATAACTCAAGATATTCTTTCTTTGTTTATAAAACTTTTCTATAACATCATGCACTTCCTTTTTATTCTTAGATCCTGCCATTACATTTGCAACTTCCTCCCAAGCTAGACAAATCAAATTTGCTGCTTTATCAGCATCATCAATCCTAGCTCTACGAATCTTCACGAATATCAAGCCTCCACAAAAAATTGTCACTAAAGTAAAACTTCCATCAGTAAGGGAGTATTATCCCACTGATGGCCAGTTGTAAATTTGTATGCATTATAAAATTTTTATATATAATTGTATAATTATTATACCATTTGCTATGGAAATAGTCAAATTTGGTCAGTAACCATTATGCCATAACACCAAAACCCTAGATTATATAGTGTATAATCTAGGGTCTTCTTACATATCTGCTAAAAAATACTGCATTTATTTATGCTATTCCTTAAATACGTGCCAAAGCCTCATCTAAATCTGAAATTATGTCGTTAGCACTTTCTAGCCCGACGGATAATCTGATCATGCTCTCCGTCAAGCCAAACTCAGCCAACTTTTCTTTGGGATACCCCATATGGGTCATTTCTGCTGGGATCTCTATTAATGTTTCGCAGTCACCTAAGCTTACAGCCAGTTGGATAAGATCCACATTGTCCACTACTTTTACGGCCTTTTGTGGGTCACCCTCAATTTCAAAACTTAACATAGCTCCGTAACCTCGCATTTGTTCCTGGGCTATATTATGACCCGGGAAATCTTCTAATCCGGGATACATTACCTTTTTCACTTGGGGATGCCTTTGCAAAAATTTTGCTACTTGCAGAGCATTTTGTTCATGCTGCCGCATCCTTACTCCGAGTGTTTTCAAGCCCCGCAAAAGGAGCCAGGCATCAAAAGGACTTAATACTCCGCCAAATTCACACATATAATCAAACTTTAACTTTTGTATAAAGTTCAGATCTCTAGCTACAGCTACTCCTCCCAAGACATCTCCATGTCCACAGATATATTTAGTGGCACTATGTACAACAACATCAGCCCCTAAATTTAATGGCCTTTGAAAATAGGGAGTGGCAAAGGTATTATCCACAACGACCTTAATTCCTTTTTCTTTAGCTATACTTGTAATCCTCTTAATGTCTATAATATCAAGGTTAGGATTGGAAGGAGTTTCAAAATATATTACCTTAGTATTTTTATCCAGAGCTTCCTCTAGCAATTCCGCCTTAGTCAAATCTATGACTTTATAGTTCACATGATATTGAGATAATATTTTTGTCACTACATTATAAGTGGACCCATAGAGAGTTCTGTTTACAATAACATTATCTCCCGGTTTAAGAAGGCAAAATAAAGTACTGCTGATGGCTGCCATTCCTGAGGCAAAAGCTACAGCTCCCTCCCCCTCTTCCAAGGCTGCCATTCTATTTTCAAAAAGTCTTAAGGTAGGATTATTACCCCGAGTATAAACATAATCCTCACTTTTAAAAGACATCACATCTTTTACATGTTGGATGTTATCAAAAACAAAAGTGGAAGTTTGGAAGATGGGAGGGTTCAAAGCATTATCCGGATTCTTACCTTTTTTCCCGGCATGGATAGAGATCGTATCAAATTCATATTTTTTATTTTTGTCCATTTGATTACCTCCTCCCTTTATCTTTGTCCATATTTATGTAAATAAAAGTCCCTCATGAAATCAATATCCTCTTGGGTCAGTTCCACCACGCCCCCTAATACTTGGGCAAAGATGGTAGCCTGGGCTGTTTTTTCCACTACGGAAACAATTTTTAATGTTTCTTTCAAATCTTTTCCTGCCCCTAAGGCACCATGATTAGCAAGGAGCACTGCATTTCTTCCTGCCATGGCTTTAACAACAGCAGCCCCTAATTCCTGCGAGCCGGGAAGACAATATTCACTAACCCTCACATCTCCCCCTACAATCTGTACTAGATCTTCTGCAGCAGCAGGTATGGGCTTTCTCGCCATAGCCATAGCTGTACAATAAGTACTATGGGTATGGATGACTGCATTAACATCCGACCTATCATTGTATACGGCAAGATGAAGAGGATACTCTATGGAAGGCTTCTTATCACCATCTACAATATTGCCTTCCATATCCATAATAACAATATCTTCAGGTTTAATTACTTCATAATCCACACCGCTGGGCGTAATGGCCATATACTTTTCTCCCGGAACCCTGGAACTAATATTTCCCCAGGTACCTACTACTAGATGAGATTGAAACATTTTTAATCCAGCTTCAATCACCTTTTTCCTGACATCCGCAAATTTTATCGTCATAATATTACCTCTCCCTTATTTTCTAATCTTTAAAACATTTTCTTTAAATGGTGCTTTGATAATTCCCTTTTCCGTTATTATGCCTGTAATATTTTCCTGAGGAGTTACATCAAAAGCGGGATTATATACATCTATTCCTTCCGGTGCAATTCTTTGTCCTTCGATGCATGTAACTTCCTCACTGCTCCTTTCCTCAATGACTATTTCTTGCCCCGTTTCAATCTCATAATCGATGGTTGTGGTAGGCGCGACTATATAAAAAGGTACTTTGTACACTTTAGCAACTACCGACAGCATAAAGGTACCAATTTTATTGGCCGTATCTCCATTTAATGCTATCCTGTCAGCACCTACTAAGATCAAATCTATCTTGCCATCTCTAATTAAGGTAGCTGCCGTATTATCTGCAATTAATTTTGCCGGTATATTTTCCTCTTTCAATTCCCAGGCAGTAAGTCTACCCCCCTGCAGTCTGGGACGGGTTTCATCAGCATAGACAAATATATCTTTGCCTCCATAATGGGCTTCCCGCACAACACCTAAAGCTGTGCCGTATCCTGCTGTGGCTAAGGCCCCTGTATTACAGTGAGTAAGGATGGTAGCATGGAGGGGTACTATTTCGTTGCCATATTTAGCTATAGCTTTATTAGTGGCTATATCTTCTGCAAAAATAAGCTCTGCTTCTTTTTTTAGGATTTCAAAGATTTCTTTTACCGTTAAAGCTTTATTATCATGCAATACACTTCTCATTCGCTTAACAGCCCACATTAAATTAACGGCAGTAGGCCTGGAATCATGTAATACGTTAAGAGCCTGCTCCATTTTATTTAAAAATACTTCTTTGCTATCGGTGCTAAACTCCTGCGCTGCTAAAACTGTTCCATATGCAGCAGCCGCACCAATAGCGGGTGCTCCCCGGACTACCATATCTTTGATAGCAAAATCAACATCTAAAAACGTTTTACAAGAAAAAAGCTCTTTTTTTAGAGGGAGTTTTCTTTGATCTAGTAAGTACAAAACACCGTCTTTAAACTCAATTGCTTTTATAGTACTCATCAAATCTCTCCTTATTTTAATCTGTTTATTTTAAACCTAAAAATTTCTGAATTAAAATAATCCCTGGAATAAATCAGGGGCCTCCCCTCTTTATCAAAATGAATTTGATGTAACAAGAGAACCGATTTATTTTTATCTATACATAACTCTTTAAGCATCTCCTGGGTAGGAAGACTAGGGATTATTTCCGTTACTGCATATTGTATTTCAATATTAAAACTGTCCTCAAGAAACTTAAACATGGATTGAACATTATCCATTTGCGGTACATGGTTATTTAGTAACTGTGCCGGAACTGTATCTATACAAAAGGCCGCAATATCATCATTAGCCTTCCTTATCCGGGTAAAAGTAATAACCTTATCTGTTTGTGATAACTTCAACTTTTTTATCATATCCGGCGTAGGTTCCTCTAAGGAAACATCTAGCCATACTGTGCCCGGCTCGTAACCAAAGCTACTGATGATTTCCGTTGTGCTCTCCAACTTTTCCAGACCACTTTCAATTTGAATAAACCTTTTAGTAACGTATGTACCTTTTCCCTGAATTTTGTATATAATTCTCTCTTGCTCTAGTAAGGTTAAAGCCTCCCTTACTGTATATCTGCTTACACCTAACATCTTCTGTAATTCTAATTCTGAAGGTAATTTTTCATCAGCCTGGATGTGATTTTGTTCTATATATTCTATTATCTTTTCTTTAGCTTTTTGACTTAAGTGCACTGCTTGATCTTTTATCTTCATCAAATACCACCTTTTGTTTTGTATGATGTCAGACATCTTACATGCTTATACTATCTTATTGCATTTCATCTCGTCAATAAATATTAATACACATCCTCTCCCGCAATATAACATAAATGTAAGTTTTGCATTCCTTTTGTTAGGTAAATCACTGGTTAATTTAGCAAATTTCCGTAAAATATAAGGTAGATATAGGTAGCATGTGAAACTTGCTTTGCTAAAAAACAATGTAATTATTTCTCATGGAGGCAGTAGCAATGGATAATGTTTTGGTAGCAAAAAATGTTAAAAAAGTGTACGGTGCAAGGGGAAACTTTCATCCTGCCCTTGATAATATTAATTTAAATATTAAAAAAGGCGAGTTTGTGGGAATTATGGGGCCTTCCGGTGCAGGAAAAACAACCCTTTTAAATGTTGTATCAACTATTGACAAGCCTACGGGAGGCAAAATCCTCATAGATGGTGACGATATTGTAAAGATGAACGAAACAAAATTGTCCTCCTTTCGAAGAGAAAAATTAGGCTTCATCTTTCAAGACTTTAATCTCTTAGACACCCTTACTATTAAAGAAAATATTATTTTACCTTTAGCACTGGCTAGGGTAAACCCTCAAGAGCTTGAAAAAAGTCTGCTACAGGTAGCAAATAGTTTAGGCCTTACTGATATCTTAAATAAATATCCTTATGAAGTATCAGGTGGTCAAAAGCAAAGAACAGCTGCAGCCAGAGCAATTGTCCATAAACCTACACTTATCCTAGCCGATGAACCTACAGGGGCTTTAGATTCTAAATCCTCTCAAGAACTGCTGCAGTGTCTGAGTGATTTAAACGAAAATAATCAAGCCACTATTATGCTGGTGACACATGATGCATTTGCTGCCAGCTACTGTAAAAGAATCCTCTTCATCAAGGATGGAAGATTGTTCACAGAACTTGTAAGATCAGGTTCTCGCAAAGATTTCTTTCAAAAAATATTAGATGTATTGAAAACTATCGGAGGAAATATAAGTGATCTAATTTAATATAGCTAAAGAAAAAGCTGCAATCATTTTACGGATTGCAGCTTTTTTTATCACTTCACAGTTCTTTACCTAATTTATAGACTTCTTCCCGCGCTCTGCTATTTTCTGCCACAGATACGCTACCAGTACAAACACCATATGACTGAACAAGTTCCATATGTACATAATCACAAATATCGGTAAATATATTCTTAACATATTCCAGACCTGAATTGGGCTGTTCTCCTGCAAAAGTCATTAACAATACAGCTTTTTTACCCACCAAGTCTGTTTCGAAATTCAGTTGATACATTCTATCCAAAAAGACTTTTAAGTAACTAGTAATATTCCACCAGTAAATAGGAGTTGCAAAAATTATGACATCCGCAGCTTTCATTTTTTCACACAATTGTTGCATATCATCTTGAATAACACAACCTGTTTGAGATTTTTTACATTGACCGCATCCTCTACAAAGTTTGATATTCTTTTCAGCTAAGAATATCTCTTCATTTACTACCTCTCCATACTTTTCTTTTACACCCTTTAAATAATTTTGCAAAAGCGTCTCTGTATTGCCTTGTTTTTTAGGACTACCTTGAAGTGCTAATATTTTCAACTTTCCAGCCCCCTTTTTTTCATTATTATGTAATTATTTCGACTTTCACTAAAGATAATCCTTCTTGTTTATTCAGTATTGCCCCGGTTTTTTCACTATATTTCAGATATTGTTTTAAACTTAATTATATATGCGTGAAATCATTCTTCCTTTATTTAAATTTCATGGACACAAAGTATTGCTTGTTCCCATAGAATATCATGTAAAATTATTTTCTTACTTTATGAAAGTAGGTGTGCTGCTGTGGCAACTTCTAAAATCTACGGCAATAAAGATATTTCTCTTAATACGGACTTATCGGGGAATCTTTCCGTGACCAGCACTGAATTACCTGTTTCGTCCTTTACTATTGATGAGTTAGATGAGTCTATTGTTAACGCAAGTAATACAAGTTTTGTACCTGCTGAAACATATAATCTCTTAAAATATCGCAACTGGGGTTTCGTAGTAGTCAATACATCAACGGGTACTAATCCTATTGCCAAGGCCCGCTTAGAAATTAGCCCCGATAACGTACATTGGGCCATAGAGATGTCTGAAGTAGAAATAGAAAAAGATCGTTTTTATATATTCAGCCCTTTTAACTTTTTAAAATATGCTCGCATATCCTATGCTGCCAAAAGTGCCTCTGAACCTATTAGTCTTGAAATTTACTTGCAAGGGCAATCCTAAAAAAATTAGGGAACATCTATGAAATAAAAGCAAGAGAAAAAGCTGCATTTTAATAGCAGCTTTTTTCATTGCTAATTTCCTGTGTTTCTGACCCCACAATGAGCCTTTTTCTTCTTGTATGATTCATAGCGTTTTCTACCTTCTTCAAAACAATTCTTTTCCTCAGGTTTTTCCAACTTTAGACGCGGAACGGGCAGGGGACGGCCTTTCTTATCTAAAGCTACCATGGTAAAAAAGGCTGTTAAAGCCGTCTTGGGAGGTTGGTCCGTCATAAGATCTTCTACCTCTACTGTAACAGATACTTCCATAGAACTAGTTCCTACATAAACTAAATGAGCTTTGCAGGTAATAAGTTCTCCTACGAAAATAGGTAAATGAAATTCCAACTCATCTACTCTAGCCGTAACCACATTAGTACGAGCATGCTTGCGAGCCACAACGGCAGCAGCAGAATCCATGAATTTCATGATCTCACCACCATGGACATTGCCGGCCTGGTTGGCTTGGCCGGGCAACATAACTTGGGACATTACCGTATAAGAATACGTTATGGTCTTATCAGTCATAAATACCTCCTCGTAAATGAGTTTATCTGTTTTTCTAAATATTAAACTTTCCCTCTTAAAATTTAAATATGTTTTTCCTTATTTTAAATTCAAAAGATATTTTGTTGGGGCTTTTATCAAATATCCGGGATATTCCCATTCCACCTCATATTCATCTTTTTTAATAACATTATAGAAAGTAGTTCCTATGAATTTGCATTTATTTCCTTTTTCATCTATATCATCATACTCAGACCATGATTTAGTACCCCGATAGTCCTCAATATCAATTCCTTGCATCTCTAAAACTTTTGTGGGCCACATTTTTGTAACAATAGTAAGCTTTGTTTTATCTCCTTTTTGAGTTAATTCAACATCCGTTATTTCAAGCTCTTGCCCCATATATTCCATTTTCTTAGGATATTCCTCCTGTAGTGATAGGGTAAAGCTTTTCCCCTCCTCACTACCTATCCTAACTCCATCAAAACAAAAGTATAACTTTTGTGGCATCTCAAAATAAACGGAAGGTACAAAATATACTATTCTTTCCTCAGCACTTTTATTTGTGCTTATTAAGCCTTCCGGCTTATAAATATTACCCTTTTCATCTTGTAAATACGGGTTTTCAAAACCTGTAAAGAAATAGCCCTCCTCCATCTGAAAGTTCAGGTTTAGTTTCATTCTCGTAGGACTGATGGTTAAATCATTAATCTTAACATTTGTATGTTCTAAAGAAATCTCTTTGTTCTGGAGAAATATTTTAGACTGCTTAAATATTTCCTTATTGATGGGAACTTTGAGTGTAGCAAATTCATGAATGACTTCCTCATCGTGACCAATACTTACATCAATGTGAAGAAATTCTGGTGATGTTGCTAAAAACTCTTTTAGCTCTCCCGGCTCGAAAGTTTTTTCTGCCACAGTAGTAAATGAATCACCATCATATGATTGACATGCTCCCGGATGCTCAAAGTCCCTGAATTTAACGCTTATGGATGGTATTCCTACAGGCTCAGCAAAATCTTCCTCCCTAACATCTTTTATCACTACTTCTTCCTCATGTTCGTGAGAAGACCTTTGGGCTTCCATTTCTATTATTTTTTTCCCTATGACTGCTGCTGAAAGACGAATCCTATCTTCATCAAAGAAGATATTATCTAACGTAAGCACATAACCATCTTCTGTTATTGTGAGAGGGCCCAGGCCTTTATATCCATGTTCTTTCGCATTTTGTATTCCCTCATCACCTATCAACCATTTAACAGCATAATGCAAAACAGGTACATTAGAAGCATACGCTGCAAATTCGGGGCTAATCTTGACTGCTCCAATAAAAAGGAAACAAAGCAAAACACATGCTGTAGCTGCTTTCCTCCCATAATTTTTTTTGTGAGGTTTAAACCCAACTATTCTCCTTTTAATATTTATCTCAAGTTCTTCCGGTACAGGTATTTCTTCATTATTTATCACACTTATAAATTCATCTAACTCCTTTTCTTCCTTTATATCTAAAATATCTAAGTTTTCCTTTGTATCACTAATATCTTTAAAATGATCAGCATTCATTTTATCAAGTTCTTTTCTTTCTTTCATTTAATACACCTCCCTCGTCTGCAATTCACTTTTCATTTTCTTTAAGTTACTGTAAATCCTTGTTTTAACAGTCCCAGAAGACATATCCAGCAATTGCGCAATCTCATCTAATGTATAGCCCAGATAGTATTTCATGTATATTAATAACCGATCTCCTGGGCTAAGCTTGTTCAACAATATTTCTAAATCAAGCTTATCTTCGCTGGGCCCTAAAACTTCCGGAAATTCAAGGTGGTCTGTAATTTTCGTTTTTCTTTGTCTCAATCTTAGCTGCGCATTGCATTCATTGATAACAATTCTTATAAACCAGGTGTTAAAATATTGCACATTTTTCAATTTCCTGATATTCTTGTAAGCTTGCTCTACTGCATCACACACTGCATCCATACTATCTTCTTCATTATGTAGATAACAATAGGCAACTCTGTAGGCTTGATCTTTTATTTTCATAATAGCTTGAGTAAAGCTATCTTTATGGCCTTTTTTGGCCCTTGTTATTAAAAATTCATCCATCTGCAAACCTCCTGTCATGTATTAGATGCAGTTAGGGGCAAAATAGTTTTAAAAAAAGGGAGTGTTGCAAAACTACTTTTAAAGTAGTTAGCAGCCCTCCTTTTTTCTATATAAAATAAATAAAACACCAGAGTATTTAAGAAAAAACTTTTGGTGTTTTTTGATTGCTGATTTTAGGCATAGTTTAATAA
>JAHDSB010000134.1 GCA_018433015.1 Clostridia bacterium
GCCTTACTTAATGCGGAAGGTTTATGCATAAGTGAGGTTATTTTTATTTATCAATACATTAAAGATACCAGTTATTATTGGCGCTATAAATACCATATAATTCGGACACTCAACTTTCTTAATATTAAAAAGTTTAAGGATAAGCAACAAAATACCTTACAGAAAATATGCAGTGTTGTACATCAGAAGAAAGTTGGGTGAGTAAGAAGTGGGGATCAATGAGAAGAAAATTTCGGATTTGTGCAAACAATATTCAGATTTAACGTATGAAGAAATTAAAGCTGCCCAGCGAATATCTGGATCTCTCCAAATTATCGCTGATTTAACGCAAGCTGATATTTTTTTCGATTGTGTTACTAAGGACCCCAATGCAGCTATTGTTGTTGCGGAAGCTAAACCCAGAACCGCTAAATCTTTATACAGATTTTCTGTAGTAGGGCAGCTTGCGCTAAGAAAGAATGAACCCGCTGTACTCAGGACTATGCAAACAGGACTACCAACTATAGGGATGAGAGGTATTAGTCAGGAAGGGGTACCTATCAAGCAAAGCGTAGTTCCCTTACCCTCAAAACATAGAAGAGCTATCGGTACCTTGATTATGGAACAAGATATAACCGAACAGATATCCCAAGAAAAGAAAGTTAAAGATTTGATCGAAACAACGGAACATCTTTCCGAAACCTTATATAAAGTAGCCTTCACTGAAGGAAGAGTCTCAGATATCTTGCCCGATGGTTTACTTATTATTAATAAGGATGGTGCTATTGAATTTTATAATACCTCTGCGCGAGACATTTTCAATAGAATCGGTTTTAGAGGTAAAGAATTGAAGGGCGAAAGAGTAGTAGATATCCTACCGGAATTAGATTTTAGAAATGATATCCTAGCCGAACAGATGTATTTAGAATCTCAGCTAAACGATTTAAATTTAACTTTTACATCGGTTCCTTTAAAAAGTGTTGATGAAGTTGCCACAGGTGCTCTCATGTTAATCCGGGACATTACTGAAATACGGGTTAAAGAAAAAGAGTTAATGTTGCAGTCTGTAGTAATTAAGGAAATTCATCACAGAATTAAAAACAACTTACAAACAGTAGCGAGTCTTTTAAGACTTCAGGCTCGCAGAGTTGATTCTCGACAGACAAAAAAAGTGCTTTCTGATAGCATAAACAGAATATTAAGTATAGCAGTTGTGCATGAGGTCTTATCTAAGGAAGTCATTGAGTTAGTTGATGTTAAAAATGTTTTAAAGCAAATTGTTAATATAATTAATCAAAATTTGCTGGATAATACTAAAAAAATTAATATTAAAATTGATTGTGAGTCTGTCATGCTCTATTCTAAGCAGGCCACATCCCTGGCCTTGATTGTCAATGAATTAATACATAATTCTTTGGAACACGCTTTTGTAGAAATGAGTAGTGGAACCGTATCAATAATTGTAAAAAAATTACATAATGAAGTTCTCTTGATTGTGGTTGACAATGGGAGAGGTTTTGAAAAAGATTTTTCCTTCCAAGAATCTAGCAGACTAGGTTTGAAAATCATAAAAACTTTGGTGGAAGAAGATTTGAAGGGGATGATGAACATCTTTGATGATTCTGGCACAAGGGTAGAAGTGAGATTTCCATATGTATAATAGAGGAGGTAGACTATGCGGATTATGGTTGTCGATGATGAACCCATTATCCGGATGGATTTGCGAGAAATGCTGGAGGAACATAATTGCCTCGTTGTAGCCGAAGCATCAGATGGAAAAACAGCTATCAATATGGCTCGTTCCGTCAGACCGGACTTAGCACTGATGGATATTAAAATGCCCGGAGAGATTAATGGTCTGACAGCATCGAAAGTTATTATCGACGAGGATATTTGCCCCGTGGTTTTATTAACGGCCTATAATCAGCGAGAGTTGATTGAGGAGGCGGCCCAGGTAGGGGTTTATGGGTATCTGGTAAAACCTATCAAAGAAGATGAGGTATATCCTACACTAAGTGTAGCCTTGGCAAAATGGTGGAAGATGCGACAACTAATGAAAGAAAACGGTAGCTTGAAGAATAAATTAGAGAAAAGAAAAGCTATTGATATTGCTAAAGGTATTTTAATGGAAAAGTATGATATGAAAGAAAGGGAAGCTTACCGGAAAATACAGAAGCTAAGCATGGAAAAACGACAGGATATGTTGGAAATATCACGTAGTATTATCATTAGTAATGAACTCATACATTTATAATTAATTAATAAAAAAGAAAAGACAAAGTCGTCTTTTCCCTGCAGGCAAAGAAGCCTCGCTGCGCATGAATATGCGCCGGCGGGGCTTTTCTTTATATATAAAGCATAGAAAAACGTTTATTAAACCAGAAAGAGAGGTGTTGGTGTGAGTAAAGTTGAGGAGATATTCAGTGCAGGTATAGACATCGGGACATCTACCACATCTATAGTTATCAGTAAATTGAAGATAAAGAATATAGCTTCGGGTTTTGTTGTTCCCATGATAGAAATAGTGGAAAAAGAGATCATCTACAGAAGTGATGTGTATTTCACACCTCTGCTGAATGAGAAAACCATAGATTTTCCCCAGATCGAAGAGATTATCAGACAAGAATATAACTTGGCGGGGATAGATCCCACCCAAATAGAAACAGGAGCAGTTATTATAACCGGTGACACAGCCCGCAAAGAAAATGCGGAAAGTGTAGTCCAAGCTGTTTCACGGATGGCAGGTTCTTTTGTGGTAGCTACGGCAGGGCCCCATCTGGAAGCCTACATAGCCGGTCTAGGTTCAGGAGCGGCCGAATTTTCTGCTAACAAACATGCTACGGTAGCTAATGTAGATGTGGGGGGAGGAACTACCAATATTGCTATTTTTAGAGATGGTAAGTTAGTAAATACCATCTGTGCAGATATAGGAGGAAGACTCATCAGATTTAAACCTGATTCTTTGACAGTTGAGAGCTTCATTAGTGGGGGAAAAATTACCGCTCAACACCTGGCTCTCCCTCTGGAAGAAAATAAAGCTATGTTGCAGGAGAATCTTTATCGGATAGGAGATGCTTTGGCCCAGGCCCTCGTATCTATGGTACAAGGGAATCCTAATAAATTAGCCGTTGAACTGGCTATCGGAGAAATGAAAGAGCAAAAGGGTATAGAATATGTTACTTTTTCCGGGGGAGTTGGCAGACTTTTCTATGATAAAGAAAATACTGCAGCGCACCTTATGGAGTATGGAGATTTAGGTCCCACAGTAGCCATGTTTTTACAAAAATATCTCAAAGAAACAGGGGTTAAGGTTATAGAGCCCGGCGAGACCATGTACGCTACAGTAATTGGAGCCGGGGTTCACACTACAGAATTAAGCGGTTCCACCATTTATATCTCTGATGCTCAGGCCCTACCTTTGCGGGATGTGCCGGGTATCAGGCTTGATGTGGAAGATCAAGATTACGCTAAAATCACCCAAAACATGGTAGCTAAAGTGGACACATTTATAACTCCTGAATCTGATACCCTTCCGGCCATACTGGTTCCAGAAGTTCTAGGTGAATCATTCCGGGAAATAAAAAATACGGCAGATGCCCTGACGGCCGGTATAAAGGAACTTAATAGAAGGGGGCCGTTAGTTGTTATTTGTGAAGCCGACATTGGCAAGGTTATGGGAAATTTACTTAAAAATAATTTAGACGATACTCCTGTGATTTCCATTGACCAAATTAATATGAAAGAAGGTGATTATATCGATATCGGCAAGCCTTTGTATGATGGTGGAGTAGTGCCCGTAGTAATTAAAACACTGGTTTGGGGGTAAGGCGGAATGATATTAAAAACCCAGTTAAGAGGAAACATTTACAAATTTAAGGATGTCAAAGATGTGTTGGCAAAAGCTAATGAAGAAAAATCCGGTGATGTACTAGCGGGAGTAGCAGCAGTTTCTGAAGAAGAAAGGGTAGCTGCTAAGCAAGTTCTTGCCAACCTAAGTGTGGAGGACTTAAGAAATAATCCTGTAGTACCTTATGAAGAAGATGAAGTAACCAGGATTATTCAGGATCAGGTTAATGAACAGGCTTATCAAAAAATAAAAAGTTGGACCATTGGTGAATTGAAAGAATTTATTCTGTCCGATACTAGCGGAGCAGCTGAGATTGATTGGGTAAGTCAAGGTTTGACAAGTGAAATGGTGGCTGCTGTAGCAAAATTATCATCAAATATGGATTTAATTTTGGGAGCTTCCAAGATTAGAAGGGTAGCCCATGCTAATACCACAGTAGGACTGCCGGGAACATTTTCGGCTAGACTACAACCTAATCACCCCACCGATAGTGTGGAAGCCATCATGGCTGCTACTATGGAAGGAGTAAGCTATGGAGTGGGAGATGCAGTTATTGGCATAAATCCCTGTATAGATGACGTTGAAAGTCTGGGCCGTTTGTATGTGGCTCTGTATGAGTTTATCGAAAAATGGGGAATGCCTGTGCAGCACTCTATTCTAGCCCATGTTACAACCCAAACTAAATGCATTCTTAAGGGTTATCCCGTGGGCGTAGTTTTCCAGAGCTTAGCAGGTAGTCAGAAAGGAAATGAAGCCTTTGGCGTAACGGTAGAAATGCTGGATGAAGCTTATAGCTTAATCCAAAGATATAGTACGTGTCGGGGACCTAATTATATGTATTTTGAAACAGGTCAAGGTTCAGAGCTATCTTCCGATGCTCATAACGGTGCCGATCAGGTAACTATGGAAGCCCGCTGTTACGGTTTAGCTAAAAGGTATAAACCTTTACTTGTTAATACGGTAGTAGGATTTATAGGTCCTGAATATTTGTATGATAGCAAACAAGTTATTCGGGCAGGCTTGGAAGATCACTTTATGGGTAAACTCACTGGGATATCCATGGGCTGTGATGTGTGTTATACCAACCATATGAAGGCAGACCAGAATGATATCGAAAACTTGGCTGTTTTATTGGCTGCAGCAGGCTGCAACTATATTATGGGTGTGCCTATGGGTGATGATATTATGCTGAATTATCAATGCGGCAGTTATCATGATGTGGCAGCTTTAAGACAGTTGTTAAAACTGAGACCTGCTCCAGAGTTTGAAAAATGGATGGAAAAGATGGGGTTAATGGAAGATGGACAGCTAACAGCAAAGGCCGGAGACCCCACAATATTTATGGAGTAAGGGGGGGCAGAAAATGATAAGTGAACAAGAACTGCGTAAACTGGTGGAAAATGTAATTGAAGAATTGGGAGCCCAAGGAAAATTGGACCCTGAGAAGGTTCTGAATTCCTCGGAACTTAACTGCTCGCTTAGTAGCACGGAAATAGAAAAAGAAGAGGAGGAGGCTATCCTTCAAGATCTATGTGACAAGAAATTAGAAGAATGGGCAGAAATTCCCGAACCCTTTAATCCCGAAGGTTTAAAGAGTATAAAAAAGACTACTCCTGCCAGGTTAGGTATCTGGAGAGCAGGCAGCAGATACAAAATTGAACCGTGGCTTCGTTTTAGAGCAGATTATGCTGCTGCTAAGGATGCCGTAATGAAGGAAGTAGACCCCGGCATTATCGAGGAGTTGGGATATTTTACAGCGCAAACTGTAGTTAAAGATAAAGATGAATATATAACTAGACCCGATTTAGGGAGAAAGTTATCTGTGGAAGGTAAGGAAAAAATTTTAAAAGAGTGTACTCCTGGAGCAGATGTGCAATTAGTGGTAGTAGACGGGTTAAGCTCTACAGCTATTGAAGCTAATGTCCTGGACTTTATACCTGCTTTTGTAGGAGCTATCAAGAATTATGGCCTGAAAATGGGTACACCATTCTTTGTAAAGTATGGCCGTGTAGCAGTCATGGATGATATTGGAGAAGTCTTGAAACCGGAGGTTGTTATTGAACTGGTTGGTGAGCGTCCTGGACTCGTAACAGCAAGGAGTATGAGCGCCTATATGTGTTACAAACCCAATAAAGATACCATAGAGTCTGATCGCATGCTGGTTTCTAATATTCACGACGGAGGATTGCCGCCAGCAGAAGCCGGTGCTCATGTAGCCAGCATAGTTAAAAGGATATTTGATGCCAAAGCTAGTGGCGTAAAATTAACGAACAATTAGGAGGGAAGGGCATGTATGGATTTAGTCCCATTAAAGCCGAAGTGCTGGCAATTAAACTCATTCCCAATGTTAATGACTTTTTAAAGGCAGAATTAAAATTAGATTCTCGTCATCGCAGTGTCGGGATGATTACTGTAAGTATCGATGATGTTGGTTATGCTGCTGTAGACGAAGCTACGAAGAAAGCAGATGTAGAAGTTGTTTATGCCAAATCTTTTTATGCAGGTGCTGCTCACGCCTCAGGTCCTTTGTCAGGCGAGTTTATTGGCATTTTAGCAGGTCCCAATCCTGCTGAAGTTAAAAGTGGAGTGAATGCAGCTATAGACTTTATTGAAAATGATGCTTGTTTTTGGGCTGCTGATGAAGAAGGACAAATAGCTTTTTATGCTCAATGTATCTCCAGAACCGGGTCTTATCTGTCGGCATGTAACAATATACCTGAAGGGCAACCCTTGGCTTATTTGATCGCACCGCCTATTGAAGCCGTATATGCTTTAGATGCGGCTATTAAAGCGGCAGAAGTAAAGATGACCACATTCTTTGGACCTCCTTCTGAGACTAATTTTGGCGGAGGACAATTAACGGGTAGTCAATCAGCTTGTAAGGCAGCCTGTGATGCCTTTGCTGCAGCAGTTATGGAAGTGGCCCAGCATCCTAAAAGATATTAAAGCGAGTGAGGAAGATGGGAAATGCAATAGGCCTAATTGAAACACGGGGATTGGTTGCTGCTGTAGAAGCAGTAGACGTTTGTTTGAAAGCAGCTAATGTGGAGTTCGTCTCTTATAAATTTACTACCGGAGGCCTGGTGTGTGTCATCGTCAGCGGTGAGGTGGGAGCAGTTAGAGCTGCCGTTGATGCCGGTGCCGCGGCGGCTGATAAAGTGGGAGAAGTTATCGCCGTACACGTTATACCAAGACCTGCGGGAGATGTAGTTAATATTATGGATAAAATAGATGGGGTGAAAGCCGGAGTTGCAGGGACAGTAAGGGCTGGGGTAGATAATTTGGTAAAGGAGAAAGTTGTAAAAGAAGAAGCTGAAAAAGAAGAAGCCAGGGAAGACATAAGCCAAGAAATAACAGGTAAAAAAAAGACTGCACAAGAAGATACAGAGGAAGCGGCACCAGAAATAGCAAGGGAAAGAGCAGAGGAAGATCTGGAAAGAAACATAGAAACCGGGGTAGCGGCAGAGGAAGAAAGAGAAGCAGAAAGAGGGGCAGAAGCAGAGACGGAAGATAAAGAAAATGAAGAAGATTCCGAACTAGCCGAAAAAGATGAGGAATATAATAAGGAAATATTAGAGCAAGCAACAGATCAGCTGCAGTTAATTTTAGCTGAAAGAAAAGAAGATATCTTAGAGGAAAATAAAAGAATCGATAAATACAACGTAGGGACATTAAGAAAAACCTTACGGGTACTATCTATAGAGAATATTGATAGAACGGGCATTTCTACCATGAGAAAAAAGGAGATTCTGGATATCATTATAGATTACGTGTTACAGGCTGGGGGTGAGAAAGTCTATGATGAAATTAGATAAGGATTTAGTAGCTATCCAAGAAGTGCGTAATCTGATTAAAAGAGCTAAAGAGGCCCAACAAGAATTGGAACAGTATTCTCAAGCTGAAATAGATAACATAGTAAAAGCTATGGCTGAGGAAAGTGTGGGTGCGGCCGAATCATTAGCCCAAGCGGCCCTAGAAGAGACGGGTATTGGAGTATATGAGCATAAGATAGTAAAGAATCTTTTTGCCGCTAAATCGGTATATAACCGGATAAAAGATATGAAAACCGTGGGAATTATTAGAGTTGATGAAGCTAAAAAAGTATCTGAGATAGCAGCTCCTGTGGGAGTTATAGCTGCTCTAATTCCCACCACAAATCCTACTTCTACTACCATTTTCAAAGCTTTAATTGCTCTGAAAGCTAGGAATGCGGTAGTCTTTAGTCCTCATCCCAGAGCGGTTAAATGTATTAGCCAAACTGTAGAAATGCTCCAAAAAGCAGCAGTTAAAGCAGGGGCACCCGATGGGATAATATCCTGCATTACTGAGCCTACTTTGGAAGCGACAAATCTCTTAATGACCCATCAGGATGTTAATGTGATTCTGGCTACAGGTGGTTCCGGTATGGTGCATGCTGCCTATAGTTCGGGCAAACCTGCTTTTGGGGTGGGTCCGGGCAATGTTCCCGCCTACATAGAAAAAAGCGCCCATATTAAGAAGGCTGTAGAAGCCATTATGCTGAGTAAAAGCTTTGATAATGGAATCATCTGTGCCTCAGAGCAAAGTGTGATCTGTGAAAAATCTTTAACGCAAGAAGTTAAGCAATGTTTTACGGAAAAGGGTGGAGCTTTTTTGACGCCTGAGGACATACCTAAACTGGAGAAGGTGCTGTTTAAACCTAATGGTGGTGTAGATCCTGAAATAGTAGGAAAACCTGCAGTTTACATTGCGGAGCAGGCTGGGATTAAAGTACCTGCTGATACTAAGGTCTTATTAGCAGAATTACCCGGTGTAGGAAAGGAATACCCCTTGTCGCGGGAAAAACTCAGTCCTACCCTGGCCTTTTATGAAGTGGAGGGGTGGCAGGAAGCCTGCGAGTTGGCGAAAAAACTCTTAATTTTGGAAGGTACGGGTCATACCATAGCTTTGCATTCCCAGGATACGGAGGTTATTACTAAGTTTGCCCTGGAAAAACCTGCTTCCAGGATTGTAGTAAATACCCCTTCTGCCTTGGGCGGGCTGGGAGCAACTACAGGTTTGATGCCTTCCTTAACCTTAGGCTGTGGTACTTTTGGAGGCAATTCCACCTCCGATAATATTGGACCCCAGCATCTATTGAATATAAAAAGGTTGGCTTACGAGACACAGAATGCAGAAGAAATGGAACAAGAATTATTCGCTAAGAAAGAAGCTACAGGTAAGTTTAAGGATACTCAATTAATCAATGAAATAATTACTGAAGTCTTGAAAAAACTAGCCTAATAGACGGTTAAACCGGGAAAAAAAGTGAGGAGGAGAAATGATATGGCAAACGGCCAAATTGCTTTAGGATTAATCGAAACGAAAGGTTTAGTAGCTTCCGTGGAAGCGGCGGATGCTATGGTGAAAGCAGCTAATGTGTATTTGATCGGCAAGGTTCATGTAGGTGGAGGTTTAGTAACTGTTATGGTTAGAGGAGATGTGGGAGCTGTTAAAGCAGCTACTGACGCAGGTGCTGCAGCGGCTTCCAGAGTGGGAGAATTAATTTCTGTTCACGTTATTCCTAGACCTCATTCTGATGTGGAGTATATCTTACCTAATATTGAAAGAGTGGAATAATACGAACCAAATCAGCCGTGGGGAAGGATGATACTACATGAAAAAAGTGCTGACAGAATTGGACTTAAGAGCTGAATTAAAAAAGATGGGCCCGCTGACTGAATTAAAAGTCAAGCCGGGTACCATCTTAACCCCGGCTGCCCGTAGTTTCTTATCTGAACAAAAAATAAAAATAATAACTGATAATAAAGAGGAAGTTGAAGAAGAAAAGAAACAGGTGAGTCGGGTTAGTGCGGAGGAAAATAAGGGAGAAGAAGTAGCAGAAAAAGCTAAATATCTTTTACTTTATTCCCAGACTAAAACAGCTACCAAGCCGGAAGTATTCACTCACTTACAGGGCAATGACCTGGTTCCCAAGTACCATCCCCGCATAAAACTGAGAGGAAAGATAGATTCCCTGGAAGCCTATATTATTAGAATTCAAGTTGTATCAAATATGGAAAAACAAGAAAAGCTCTTGGCTGATTTACAAGACATCTTAGATTTTGTCCGGAACCTGATGAGAGCAGAAGTTTTAGGAGTGCCTGTCAAACAGAATGAAATATTGGGCTACTCCGCCAACGAAATAAGGGAAATGTCCCATGATCCTAAAAAGCACTTGGGTGTGGAGCATATTTTACCATCCTATGATATGGGGAAAATAATGGCCCTTTTGAATCACTTAAGAACTCAAGTGCGGGAAACGGAAATTGTTGCATGTGAAGCCTTTACTGATCAATGGTTGGGCTTAAGTCGCGAGGATATTGTTAAAGCGCTCAATCGCTTGAGCAGTGCCGTATATGTGATGATGTGTTGGTGGAAAGCAGGAAAATATGAAAAGCAGAGGTTAGAAAGATGAACTTGGATGCTAAGAAAATTGCCGAAGAAATTATAGCCCATAGATATGCAGTACCTATTCCTGTATCCATATCTAATCGACATGTTCATCTTAGTCGCCAAGCTTGTCAGGTTTTGTTGGGGGATAGACCCTTGACGGTAAAGAAATACTTAGGGCAACCCGGCCAATTTGCGGCAGAAGAAGTCTTGATGGTTAAAGGCCCTAAGGGATTTTTTGAGGCTGTTAGAGTAGTGGGGCCGGAAAGGGCAGAATGCCAATTAGAGCTATCTGTTAGTGATTGTCGCAAACTGGGAGTAGGAGCGGTACTACGGGATTCAGGGCGGTTGGAAGGAACACCGGGCCTTTATCTGATGGGACCGGAAGGCGTGTGGCAGATGGAGCAGGGTGTTATTGTAGCCCAAAGGCATATCCACATGGTACCTGAGGAAGCCACTAAATATGGCGTCAAGGATCAAGACTTGGTACGTATTCGCTATAATTCGGGCCCCAGGAGAGGTATTTTAGGGGATGTTTTAATTAGAGTAAGTTCCCAAGCCGCATTAGAATGTCATCTGGATCGAGAAGAAGCCAATGCTTTGGGAATCAAGAATATAGATACAGTGCTGATGGAAATAGGGGGAATTTGATGTCACATCTGGTGATGGATAGGGTTAATGAACTCCTGAGAAAAACAGAAAATTGTATAAAATTACCCCAGTGTCAGAAGGGAGAACTATATGCAGGTATCGACCTGGGAACGGCCTATATGGTTTTAATAGTAGTAGATGCTCAGGGGAATCCTGTGGCAGGCAGTTATCGGTTTGCTAATGTAGTAAAGGATGGGGTAGTAGTAGATTTCTGTGGTGCTGCAAGTATTTTAAAAGAATTGAAAAGAGAAATAGAAGAAAAAACCGGTGTAGAGTTAGTTAAAGCTGCAGGTTCTTTTCCTCCTGATACAGGTAGCAGCGTGGAACGGGCCCATTATTATATTTGTGAAGGAGCAGGCTTTGAAGTAATTAGGATGCAGGATGAGCCTAGTGCCGCTAATAATGTGTTACAAATTAAAAATGGGGCGGTAGTAGATATAGGCGGAGGTACTACAGGAATTGCCATAATTCAGAATGGTCAAGTTGTGTACACTGCTGATGAACCAACAGGTGGTACCCATTTTTCCTTAGTTACTGCCGGAGCTAAAAAGTTATCTTTTGAAGAAGCGGAAGAATTTAAAAAGGATCCGGCTAATGGTAAGGAAGTTATGTTAATTGTTAAACCGGTGATACAAAAAGTTGCCTCTATAATTAAAACTCATATCCAAAAATATCAAGTTAATGCCGTATATTTAGCGGGGGGAACCTGTTGTTTAGACGGTATTGAAAATATTATTGAGCAAGAAATACAGATACCGGTATTAAAGCCGGAAAACCCCTTGTTTGTGACACCTCTGGGTATAGCTTTGAGTTGTTTGGAGGTGAAAAAAGATGAAGGACGAGGAATTGCAGCGGCTTATTAAGGCTATAACGCAGGAGGTTCAAAAGCGCCTAGAAAAAAAAGCTGTTGTTGCTTCGGAAGATAATTCTTCCGAACAAGAAGCAAATCTAGAGCAAAAGCCAAAGCTCCTCCTGGTTTTTACAGGGGGAGGGGGAGATTTAGATACAGTTTTACAAGAGCTAGAAGATGTAGGCCGTAAATACATGTGCTATGTCATCTTCACAAAAGCCGGGCAAAAAGTAATAGGAGCCTATAAATTAAAGGAAAAAATCACTTTTGAGGAAATAAGCCAGGACTTATTACATCAGACTATTGCTGAAGTGTCTGCCGTAATCTTTCCTACTTTGACGCAAAATACGGCAGCCAAGGCGGTTTGTGGAATCAGGGATTCTATAGGGAGTGAAGCTATGGCCTGTTCCTTACTTACGAAAAAACGGGTTTTAGCTGTAACTAATTCTATTCCCTTACATGATATCCCACCTACGTACGGAAGCTTATGTGGAGATATTTTAAAAAGATTGAGCCATCTGGGTGTGCAGTTATGTGAAGCCCAACAACTGGGGCAGAACATCTTAAACCTGAAGGGAAAGGATACACTTAAGTTTAATTGCAGTCAGGAACAGTTCACCCAGAAGGAAGAGGCGGAAGAAAAGCCGGAACCTGTTGTTCGTGAGAAAATCTTAGTTAAAGAAGATAAAAAGCTTATAACAGTAGATGTTATAAGCCAAGCGAAGGTGGACGGTTATAGCGAGCTAAAATTAGCACCCAGGACAATTGTTACCCCTTTAGCTGCTGATGCCGCTAAAGAGCAAAACATTAAAATATCCTGGATGGTGAAGTGAAGTGTTGATTTGTAAAGTAGTAGGAAATGTATGGGCCACCAGGAAAGAAGAATCCATGAAAGGGCAAAAATTCCTAATAGTCAAACAAGTAGATGAAGAACAACAAGAAGCGGGGAATTCTTTCATTGCTACAGATAACATCGGAGCAGGAATAGGGGAATTGGTAATCGTAACGGGAGGAAGTTCTGCC
>JAHDSB010000188.1 GCA_018433015.1 Clostridia bacterium
AGATAGAAAGGTGTGTCTTATGACAAGGTATTTCCTTTTTCTAAAATAAAAAGATTGTTATCTTGAGTGATGAAAAATTACATTAAATCAGCTATGTATGGGATATGAAAGTAAGTGCCAACGTTTACTTGACTGTAACATGTCTTTTCTGTCACTTGCATTATCTTTTTATTCTGTGTATACTTCACTTTGGGTACCTCCTCTGTTATTTAAGGGTCGCTTCGCGAAGGCTGACACCTCGTATGTTAACAGGAGATACTCTTTTTTTCAAAACTCATTTTTGTTTATTACAGGAATGCTCCTATAGATATCAATCAAATATTGTCATCTGCCGATAATCTTTCTGATTTAATTTTTCCTTCATTGGCTTTGAATAACTACCTGACAGCCCATACTTGGCTTTTATTTCATTTACCATTGGATAGAGTTTATCCTTGTAATCTTTTCCTGCTCCTCCCGTTTTATAGAGCAATTTCAAAGGTAAAAGGAGCTCAGAAAATTCATTATTTATGAAATCAAAAAATACCTTCCTTGTTTTTCCACGAAGGTAGAGAACACCCGGTAAAACATAATCTACATCACTTTCTTTTGCATGAGCGTACAGCCTGTCTACATTATCTCTTGTATCTGTCAGGTAGGGAATTATCGGCATAAAATGTAGTCCTGTAGATGCATTGGTTTTAGCAAATTCCTTAAGCATAGCAAAACGTTTTAAAGAGGAAACTCCGTTTGGCTCAATTTTTTTCCTTATATTTTCATCTATACAGGTAATGGTTGCAGCTACATTTACATAGGTAATACGGGACAGTTCATCTATCAAATCATAATCTCTCAAAATTAGATCCGATTTTGTAGAAATGATGCAAGGCGTACGGTATTTTATCATCAACCGAAGAATATGGGGCATTAGCTTATACTGTTCTTCCACAGGCTGATAGCTATCTGTTACACCGCCTATATTGACAACCTCATGTTTCCAAGAAGAACTACTAAGTTGTCTTTCCAATTGTTCAACAATATTTGTCTTTACATAAATATCATTAAAATATTGACCTGACCCTAAATAATCGTGCGAATATATTGCATAGCAGTATTGACACTTATGTTCACAGCCACGATATATATTTAAGTCCCATGAAAAGGGTATTTTTCTTTTTAAATTGTTACAAGCAACTTTACAAGTTATTTCTTTATAATTTACCATTTTTTTCTCCTATATAAAAGATATAAAGGCTACCATGGACGGAAACTCTTGAGCTTCCATCTTCCACTGAATACACTAATAGAAAAAATGTGTCTCTATTTCATCACTTTAAACTAAAAACTAATGTCTAGCTTTATTATGAATTAGTTTTTTTCAAAATCTTACTATAATCAAATTTATTATTTGCAACGATTTCTAATTCTCCGTTTGCAATCATGTTGCTAATACGCTGCGCAAACCACCAATCGCCCACACCAAGCTTATATCTTCCAAGTACCTCACCTATAAGACGTGCCATAATAAATTCTCCATCTGGAATATTTAAACGAATAAAATAATCATAAAAATCTTCGGCTACGCTTGTTAGTTTTCCATTTATAACTGCACGAATAGGGGCATTTTGTCTTTGAAGTTCTAGCCATTCTGCTGCTATAAATTTTCGTTCAAGCTGTGAAAATTCAGTTTCAAGTGTCAAAAATTGATAAAATTTTCCTGGGGCCACTTCACCCCAAGAGGAATATGAAACAACTGTACCATCTTTCTGAGTTTGATATTTGGGTAATTTTATTGCTGTGACCTTGCATTTATATTCTTTTAAAGTAGAATTTATAAAATAAAATCCGCAGAGGGAATAAGGTGCATCGCTGTACCATATACGAATGTGTTCACCTTTATTGGCACTGTCTTTGAGTTTTTGTAAACCAGCAAGATTTTCTTCCCAATAATTTGCAAATATATTTTTTTCTCTCTCATCATTTTCCAATGAATTTTTAAACATTTTAAACAGTAATTTTTTTCGTTCTTCCCTGGTGACATCTTTCGAAATATCTCCAATATCAAGACAGAGGGAAACACCTATTACTTCCTTTGAGCTTCCGCCTAAAGCCTCACCTTCAAAGCGTTCACCAAGCTCCTCTTTGCTTGGTGGTTCCCCAATATATCCGATAGCAGTAGCACCATCTTTCATATTTTCCTTTTTATAGTTTTTTGCAACTTTCATAGAACCTTTTGTACTGTCGCTGAATACCACTTCAATCATTTTACACCACCTATTATATTAATTATCCTTACTGCGTACTTTAATACTATTAGTAATGCCTTATTTCCTTCCCAAAGTCCCATCCTAAACTTTTCTTTACTATTGTACATCCCGTTATTATCCACTATACTTTTTTTGCAAGGAGTGAGGAAAATGGACACACTTTTAAATAACAGCTGGAACTCTAATCTGTATGATGATAAAATCAGTTTTGTTTCCAAACTAGGGAAAGATGTAGTATCTTTGTTAGATCCACAGCCTAACGAGAAAATACTTGATTTGGGTTGTGGTACAGGCGATCTGACTAATGAAATTAAGCGGTCAGGTGCTATTCCCTTAGGAATAGATTACTCTAACTCTATGATCGAAAAAGCTCGCATGAAATTCCCACACATCAAGTTTCAAGTGGAAAATGGCGAAACATTTCGGCTATCTGAACAATTCGATGCGGTTTTCTCAAATGCGGCTCTCCATTGGATGACTAGGCCTGCCAAAGTAGTCGAATCTGTTTGGTTGGCTTTGAAAGATGGTGGTCGTTTCATAGCCGAATTTGGTGGGAAAAATAATATTCAAACCATAGACAAAGCAGTTAAAGATGTGGTTTCTACTTTTAGAACAAACGTATCAAAAACAAACCAATGGTATTACCCTAGTATTGGTGAATATTCTTATCTGCTGGAAAAGCAGGGATTCCTTGTAGTATACGCAATTCATTTCGATAGACCAACTCAGTTAGAAGATGGCGAAAATGGATTAAAGCATTGGCTTGATATGTTCGCAGGGAGTTATTTCGCCCCATTATCCAACTTTGAAAAATCGCAAGCTTATTCGATAATAGAGGAAAAGCTACGTCCTGAGTTATTTAAAAACGGATGTTGGTTCGCGGACTACGTTCGCATTCGAATAAAGGCTGTAAAGGAGTGAGGATCCCTTATCATCTAACATGCCAAGCATACCTCTCAAACCTTATAGATGAAGGGCAACCATAGATAGCTCCTTGGTATATTTGAGGATGCGGGTTGCTTCGTCTCTGCCTCGAAGCCAACCCACGTTTTATCTACTACTAAACACCTATATTCCATTTTGTCATGTTTTCTATTAACTTTTTTGCATCTTTAATATTTGATTCTGGTACAATTACCTTTCCATCTTCTCCACTCCAGAAATATCCAGTTTCGTCTTCTCTTTCTTCATATACAATGATAAACATCTTATTAAACTTTTTATCAAAATATAAAATCCCGATTGTTTCTCTTTTCGAACCTAAGCTTTCTTCATCAAAATAATCATAATTTAATGAAATCTCGTAATATTTTTCAGTTTCAAATATAGTTTGCTCCATTGCGTTTACACTTTTAAAATCATTCCCATCTTGTATCCCTACTCTTTCCTTAAAATTTAAAGGTAAAACATGGGGATGTTTTTCAAAATCAGGTATGATTTTATCTCCAATAATTATGTTTAATCTACCAACATCTTTTCTTAATAAACTTCTGCTTATAACACCATTTATTCCAACCTTTATTTTTTTAAATTGTTATATACCAAATTTTTTGGGATATTCAACCGTACCACTAATTTGGATATCTTTGCCTTGTAAATTAAGAACCATTAAATTTTCAGTGGGAACATCAAAGGGAGCTTTTATTCCAAACTTTTCAGCCGGGACATAACCAACTTTGGGGTAATAGAATTCACTTCCTAAAACGACTGAATAATTAAACCCTTTTTCTTTCGCAATTTTATGTCCCTCAGCCATTAAAGCAGTACCGATACCTTGCCTTTGATATTCGGGTAAAACCGATAGTGGTGCAAGTGCAAGCTCTATATTGCTTCCAATTTGTATTTTTGTAAACATGAGGTGCCCAACTATTTGATTATTTATTTCAGCTACCAATGCTAATTCGGGTATAAAAGCTGTACTATTTCTCAAAGCAACAACTAAATCTTGTTCATTTCCATCACTATGCTCTGCACTTTCAAAAGCTTTTTTTACAACATCATAGACTTTATTATAATCTGTACTATTTTCTTGTCGTATTAACACTACTTCCTCCTATTACTTAAAATTCTTTTACTATAGTAAAATCACAGATAACAGCTAATAATATCAATCAATATAATTAAATCGTAAATTCAAATTTTTCTGTCACACTTATTACTTTATTATCATTGACTTCTATAAAGAAAGGAACTTTTTGGGCAGGTGGTAAATCAGAATATGATGTATTTAAATGCTGTATAAACTCTTCCTTTTTTGTTGTTGTGTAAAGTCTGTCACCGTCTGCATTTTTTACAAAAAGAAGGTTAACATCAACAAAGGTATATACTGTTTCATCTGTCAGTTCATAAGTCTGTTTTTCTGTGCTAGGGTTATGTATGTAATATCCATTGGGCATATCATCTTGTTGCTTTAACCCAAGCTTTGTTATTTTTTCTTCGTCTTTCTGCGTAATCACTTCAACTTCGTCTAGATACAGTACATTGTCCTCTATAACCATGTATCCTGCTAACGATTCAGTTTCAGATACAGGCTGTTCTAACTCCTTTTTTGTACATCCTGTCATTGCAAACACAAATACCATAACAAGTAATAAAGTACTTAACTTTCTCACATAAATCTCTCCTTACTTTATCCAAGTGAACCTCCCCCACTTATAGAAGAGGGGGCTTCAAAAAGCATAACCATACTAAACTATATACATATTACCTAACAAGGACAACACTTGCCCACAAAGGACATCATAGTATAGTCTAGCTTCTCTTTGATAACTTTGGCCCGGTTCAAGGCTTCTACTACTTCTTGCTTTAAGCAATCCGTAGATACTTAATTTTCTTAACTTGTAGGATTGAGGTAGAAGTCTTTTCCTGAGCTATGTTAAACTTTCCCTGATTATGCTACTCTATTTTCAACTCCATAATATTACACTTAGTGGTCATTCCCATTTTTTTATAAAATTTTTTTGCGGTTTGATTAGAAGACCTCCTCATGTCCCCCCCACGCCCCATGATTCAGAGTGCGACAGAACGTCGCACTCTGAATCATCTCTATTTGCTTTTGTTACACATAATAAAATGATGATTTTTATTTAGCTATTTCAACCTTCTCTATTTCACAATCGGCAAGAGACAAATATTTCGTAAGCCACTCTGACATTTCTGAATCTGAAGAAACTTGGTTAAGAAAATCATTTATCACAAAACAGGCAGATGCCCCAACAATATTTTCATTTCCCGGAAAGAAAGATACCATTGCGGAATATTTGCCGTCAAAAAGATAAATGTACAAGGTATTATTAGTTAATTCTTCATTTATAAAACTATCCCCTGATGTAACAATAGAAGTAGCGGCCAAAACCATTGACCCATTCAAGGCATTAATACGTGAGGGAATTGCCGTTATAAATCGTTTATCTATTTCTGTTTTTAGCTCCACCGGTATTTCGGTAATCTCTCCCCCCACAAAAACAGATTCTATTGCCTCTTTAGGAATCGTAATTTTATATACCCCATTAGGTTGAGAATAATTGTCCTCTCCAATTCCGCTGATAATCTCTCTAATTTCCGTTGAAGCAGACACTAGCTTTATATACTCCTCGCTTTCCGCCATCATATCCATTCTGTGAACCAATTCAAGTCCTTTTTTATAAAGCAAATCATCTGTATTTTCACCTTTTGCAGAACAACCACATAATAAGATAAACATCATTACAGCTAAAGTTATAATAGTAAAATATTTTTTCATGCAACTTTTCCTCCAAGTAAAATATAAATATTCTTTAATACTACTGTGAACCACCAAGGACAGCGGCACTTAAATATTATAAATTTTTGCTTAATTTTCTCTGTCTTATGCTACTCTATTTTCATCTCCATAGAATATTTAAAATATTTTTAAAACGTTCGCCTATTTTAATATGAGATCAAAGCGTTGTTCTGTAACAATTGTACCCCATTGGTCTCCAGGGCGTTCCTCGGTCAATCTAAAACCAAATTTTTCGTAAATATACCGTGCTGACCAAAGTCCCTGAAATGTCCACAAATAAATACTTTCAAATTCAGCATCCTGGCAAAAGGAAATTAATTGCTCCATGAGAAATTTGCCAGCTCCTTTTCCTCGCAATTTTTCCGAAATAATAAACCATCGTAGATGAGCATTATTTTCTTTTTCAGATGAGCCATCAATAGTAATAGATCCTTCAATTGAGCCATCAAAGACTAATGACCAAATGCAGTCGCGGGAATTGTTATAATTAGTTAGAAAATCAGAAAGCTCCGATGCAACTTTTCCTTCAAAAAAATGCCCAAAATTCCAGTTTTCAGCATAATACTTGGCATGTAATTCAGTTACTCTACCAATTATACCAGGCGTATATCCAATCATGGTACTAAATTCCATTATACTCCCCTCCATCCTTTTTAATAATTTTTTGTCTGCCTTATATTTGATGTCAATCTAATAATCTGTTATCCATCTCTTTATTTCCTTTTCATCAAAAAAATCATCCGCAATCCCTAAAACTCTAATAATTGTCCTCAAATCTTACAGGCGGAGTCCAAACCATAGATAACTACCATCTTAGGTTTGGATAAACCGACTAGGTTAGGTTTAGCTATTATTCTATTTATATTTCTCTGGTTAAGAATTCTTAATTTTTGATTTATGTAATTCTATTATATTAAGATTGCTAACGTCATACATTACTTTAGCATGATTTATCTTTATCAGTTCCCTTGATATTAAATTACCTGTTTTTAAATCAACGCAATGTCTAAAAACCTTTCCATTTCTATATACCTGATTATTTTCTTTAGAAAAAAATTCATCTTCTACTTTTATATGATATTTACATTCAAGCGGCTTGTTAGCTCTAATTTCTCCGTTTAAGTATTTTGGGGATGTATACGTTATCAATTGAAAAGTAGTATCTGTTATATTCTTAAATCTATAATCTAGATAATTATATGCAATTGATGTACCTGTACCAAAAGGTATTTGCCTTCCATAGTCAGGAAACAAATCCATTCCATCATGGTGATGATGTTCTATAATTTGTATAGGTGTATGCAATACCAGCCAATGAATTAAATTGGTAAATTGGCACATTCCGCCTCCAATTCCTTTTGATGTTTTTCCATTGCTTATCGTGAGCCCCTCTTGGTAACCTTTTTTAGTAGTACACGATCCAACAAGTTTCCAAAATGAAAAAATTTCCCCAGGTTTAATTATAACTCCAGATACTTTTGGTGCAGCTAAGCTTAAGTTAATAGCTTTATTATCCTGAAGCACGGGATCTCCATCACCTAATTTTCGTCTAATCAATGAACTTTGTTTATAGACTGTAAAAGGTAATGAATTATTACTTTTACTTGTTGCCAAATTTCTTGTGATCAAATCTTTAATATAGCGCATAAATTTGCACTTCATTACTGAAATCTTATAAGTTAACGGAGATATCTCACAAAAAAGCTTGCGTTTTTTATACATTTTGTTACTCCCATACTTTTTTATGATAATTTAGAACTTGTATATAGAAAACTAATCATTCTCATAATCATTAATATGACAAATAAATCCAAAGATAATGCTCACAATAGTTCTTGCATGCTCTGAATAACATTACCGTCTATATCGTAAATCCTTACAGAACCCGCATTAGCAGGCAAAATAAAAACAAAAGGTTTAGTGCTGTCTATCTCAATAAATTCAACGGTTTGTCCATTGTCAATTTTAACTCTACTGATTTGCTGTTTATTCATAGAAAGATATGCTCTCTCGTTATACCCTTCTATTTTAAATTCTGCTATACCTTCCGATGTTCCTACGGTAGAGCCACCGCCTCTGAAGAAGTATCCCAAGGAAAACCCGTCCCTATTTACATATATAGAAAAAGTGTGGTCACTAAGATTATCATCGTAAAAAATCATAGCTGACATAGAATCTGTTGTTGCCTTTGCAACTTTCCAATTATCATTAATTTTTTGAGAACTTCTTGCATCTTTTTCAATATTTGATTTAGAAACGCCAAGGTCATTATTCACATACAACGCTAAAAAAAGGATTACTATTGCTACTGCAATTATTCCAGTACATTTATATATTTTTTTCATTCTATTCCTCCAAGCAAAATATAAATTGCCTTTACTTCGCATCTTGATACTATTGTGATCTAATAAACCTATTACTAAGAAAATTTATGACAGTAAATCTATCGTCAATTCAACTCCTAAATCCAATTTTGACCCCTGGATCATTGCATATCAACCTGATATGCGGCACTGTATAACTCCAATAATAAAATCTTACTTTTGTGCAATAACACATAAAGTTTCTGATAGATTACAGTATTTTTTGCCAGAGACGTCAGAATAAAAACCTAAATCTTTGAACCCGGCTTTCTTTAAAACTTCCGATATTGTTTTCATTATATAAAAATGGTCCCAGAGTCGATATACCTCTATTTTTTCATTTGAATCAAGAACAACCACCTGCTCCAAATGGATATTTTCATTATGATAAATATGCTGCAAATGCATACAAATGTATGGATTTGGTCGCCAATAGCCAGTTTCTTGATATTCCCAACTCTTTTCTGATTTATAATTTGTATATTTTGCTGGGGTAAAAACATCAAAAATTAATTTTCCCCCTGGTTTTAAAGCTTCATATATTTTTTGGAGTAATAAATCCCTATCTTCATTTGATAAAACACCAAAATCACAATATATCATAATTGCTAAATCAAATTCATTTTCAAAATTAATAGTTAAGTAGTCTTGGTATAAATATTCTATATTTAGATTTTTTATTAAAGCCTGTTCTTTAGCATATTGTATAGATCGTTTTGAAAAATCAATGCCTGTAACTTTATATTTTTGCTTAGTGAATCTCTCAGCATATAAGCCGGGGCCACAACCCAAGTCTAATATCTTTTGGCCTTTACTTATACCAGTTTGATCGCATATCCACTGTACCGAGGCATCAATAAAATCGTGTTTTCGACTGGCAGCATCACAATCTGGATCTAAATGTGCTTCAAGCATTCCCTTTGAAATGTGCTCATCATCCCATAAAGAAGTCGTACTCTTTTCAAAAATTGCAGGGATTCTATTATACTCATATAAAATTTGAAAATTAATTTTGTTCATGCTAGTTCTACCTTTCATCAATTTATAGGCGTTTTTTTCCGAATATCAAATAACGTACATGCATTCCCGATGTCCTCATACCATACAGGTGAAGGACAAATCTTAGATAGCTCTTATCTTAGGTTTAGACGAACCGACTTGGTTAGGTTGGAGGATGTGGTGCGGCAGGCTTCAGTCCTTCTCAAAATCAAACCCACGTTGAACTTGCTAATCCGCGTCCTTGTGGAAATGCTGTGTTATGTGGAGTCACTGATCCTGCCCATCCTAAAATGATTTTCAATACTTGGACTTATCTTGATTGATTGCTAATAGTAGCTGTCACTAATATAGGTCTAAATCCAAACTTTGCCCAAATTTTTCGGCAATCTCATTTCCTACTACATAATCAAGCATTACTGATTCAATATCATGTGATTTAAAATATTTTAATATTTTCTGCATGATTTCGGTGCATATACCTTGCTTTCGATATAGTGGTTCAACCCATATATCATCAATCCTTCCTGATTTTCCAGGAATATATTTCTCATGAAAACAAAGTCTTCCAAAACCCATTCCAACAGGCTGACCTGTTTCCGTTGCACAAGCTACTATCAACTTTGAGTTTTCACTATTAAGGCACTCTGTATATAATTTTCGTATTTCTAAAATACCTTTATCACTAATTTTCCATAGCATACTATTCTTCTCTTCAATATGATGTTGTAATTTTAAACGCATTGAAACTAAATTTCCCAAATCTTCAATAGTAGCTTCACGAATCTCATAAGTCCTGACATTCAAAAAATCACCCCCTAAAACTTCTCCGAAATCAGTGATTTTACATAACGTAGAGCGTCCCGACGTCCGGCAACCTTTAGGTGATGGCCATTAGCTAGCTCTTAGCTTGGTTGGGTAATCCAGCCCGCGCTGAACCCGCTTAACGCACCCTTGTGGGAATGCTCTGTTATAAGAAGTGGCAACATCTTTTCCACTATAATCCTTCATACAATAATAATTATGTTTTTTAACTTTATAATTATGTACCAAGAACAATGCTCATTAGCTTTACTTTAACTTTGATTTATCATAATTATATGGAATACTTGTCCCTACTACTACATCTTCAATTTTTTCAATGATTAGCCAATCATCCATATTACTTTGATGGTCAAATTCTAAAGGATCAATTTTCTTAACATCTTTAAATTCCACTAAGCACAAACATTTTTTATGCCATCTTTCTTTTTGCTTACTGGATAAGTTAAGTTTATTTTGATTATCCTCAAGTATTTTTGTAATTTCATCTTCTGTCAATTTAACATAATTTTGAACATTTAAAACTATAGCCTCTGCAGATATTTTTTTTGTTCCTTTTTTCATAAAATACAATTTTTCACCTTTAAAAACTCTGCTATGAGGAATCTTTCTCCCTGCTGCACCTCTTACGATCATAACCTTGGTACCGTCAAGTATTTTATCCAAAACCTTTTCTTTGTCATCACAATATACCAAATGTACCATTATTTAATTACCCCCTCTTTGTTATATCAATAATCCTTAGTTTACATAAATCACTATTATACATGCCTTACTTGCTATCAAGCTGACCCCAAAGAATATCTCCGATATCGCCATTTCTTATAACGTGCCAGCATTCCCGACGTCCTCAAACCTTACAGGAAAAGGCCAAACCTTAGATAGCTCTTTTTTTGGGTTTGAACGAACCACCTCGGTTAGGTTTGAAAATGTGGTGTTCTCCGAAGCCACACGCCCCGTGACTAAGGAGGGCGACAGGACGTTACACCCTTAAACGTCCCTAATTGTTTATTGCTACATAAATAAACCAAAGATAATGCTCATAATCTAATTTCGTTTTTACTTATCTACTGAATGGCAATATATAAATAGCAATGTATTTTTCCATCTTTTGTATATTTACTGGGAACAGTACTCTCATAATCCTCAGTAAAGGTTCTCTTAATGTCTCCCGATTTTTGCTCAGACCATACCTTTTCCCATGCCTTTCTCGTACATACACTTATGTCACCGTCTTCATCTTTTTCATCATATTTCTTATATAAGCCTTTATTCACTGCCATCTCCATTTTTTGAAAAAAGTCAGCTGTTACAGCCATTATCGTAAGGTCATAATCTCCACTTTCATCACTGGAATAGTTACTGTATTTTGAAACTGGAGAAATCCCTGTTGAAATATATGCTCACTATCAAAAAGAATAGGTAGTTTTCCACTCACTATATCTCCCCATATTTCACCAATTTTTTTCATTCCCTCTTTGGAATTATTCGTCCTAATTGTTACTTCTTTTAATTTATATGCCATACTTATACTCCTCTCATTATATAAAGCATCTTTACTTAATATTTTGCAAGCATTCCGACGTCCTCAACCCTTACAGGCGAAGGACAAACCTTAGATAGCTCTTATCTTTGGTTTAGGCTAGCCGCCTCCGGTTAGGTTTGAGGATGTGGTACGGCAAACTTCAGCCCTTCCCCAAAAGCAGACCCACGTCGAACCTACTAATCCTCACCCTTGTGGGAATTCAGTGTTATTCGAAACCGTACGCCCCACGAAGCCAGAGGCCACCATGGACGGCGGCCCCTTGAACCTCCGTATTTCCTAAATATATATAATATAAATAATATATTAACTACTAAAGATAATGCTCATAATCCTTGCCAAAGGACATTTACTCACTTTTTTCATCCAAATATTGATGATACAGTTCTGCTGAGCTTGAAAGAACATGGTCAGAATCTAACTCCCATACAAACTCGTCCATACTGCGATTTATCTTAATCATGTACGCACCTGGAGTCTCTATAATCCGGAAGGTGCCGTGTGCATAGTAGTGGTATGTAATTAGCTGATACCGATAAACATATCCATCCACTTTTTCTTCATACCAGATAATTTCTGCATCTACTTCCTCTGCCTGCGTCTCAGGCATTTCTAATACTGCAAATTTGCCAAAAAACTTATCCTCTTCGAGCAGACGAGGATAAGTTTTCCCAGAAACTGTCACATATGTTTCTCCCACTTGAATACCATTTGCGTAGATTCCCGCTGCAATTGTATGGTCAATCTTTTTATGAATTGAAATGCCATTATAATCCAGTATGAGCCATATAAAGCCTATTGAAAACAGCACAAACAGTGCCATCGAAAAGTATTTTTTCACTTGCTTCATATCTTACCTCTTTTCACTGTTCATAATCTTGCAATAATCCAAATCATAAATGGTGTATACATTAGGAGACATAATACTCTTTGCCATAGACCTTCTAATGCTAATATTGTATTTTTGAACTTTGGTTTATCCCCCATTATAAAAAAGGTAAATGCTATCAAACTTAACACAAAGAATATAATGCTAGAAACACCAAGCAATATTTGCTCTTCTTTAAATTCTAAAATAGCAAGGATTAAAGGTGCAAATTGAAGTGCAATAAAGCCAATAACAGAACCTATACCATGAATTTTTGAAGAAACGGTTATTTCCTCTTTTTTCTCATTCACAGGAAATATTCCTGATATAACTTCATCTCCAATTCCATAAAGAACAAGAAGTATCATAAGAATAAGTGCTAATTTAGAAGAACTTTTGCTGTAAATAGAAAAAGTAGTATATCCAAGTAATGTTATTACACAACCTGATATTATCATCCAAATGTTGTATACCCACCCCAAAGGACTTTCTTTACATCCCAAGACACTCATTACAGTTTGACTATGACTATATCCTTTATAAGGGATAGCTATTATAAATGGTATTAATAAATCAATAATCATTATTGCTAATATAAAAATCATCATATAATTACACCCCATAAAATATGAATTATCCATACTGCACATTAATCTAATGCAAAAAATAAAACATTCAAAGCTCACTAGAACAAACCGCGGCAGGCTTTAGCCATTCCCAAAAAGCAAACCCACGTTGAACCTGCTAATCCGCACCCTTGTGGGAATGCTGTGTTATCTGTCGGATGGCGCCTTCCTGTTCAGAGGCTGCCATGGACGGCATTCCCCTAAGTCTTCTCTTACGGCACAATTTAAGAATGTTGCGATTTAGCTTCTCAATATGCACATACTATACACAGAAAATGAAATCTACTCTTTTGGTTCGCTTTCAGACTCAAGTATTTTGATTCGTGCTTCTAATTCTTCAATTTTTGTCTCTTGATGTATAAATATCGTGGTAAGAATGGCAATAATAAGTGCGACAAAAACAAGGATTGCCCAGAAATTCTCAAAAATAAGTACTCCACCAAAGAAAAGAAAGATATAGCACAGTATAAGGCTTATTGCAAATGTTTCAAGAAAATTTTTCATTATCTATTCCTCCCTTGTTTCTACAGAAAACATAATTAATCTTTGTTTCGCATTTTTCGCGCCATGGACGGCGCGGTTATTTGCGCCATCTGTCCATATAACGTATCCAGCATTTCCGACGTCCTCAAACCTTACAGACGAAGGCCAAACCTTAGTTAGCTCTTATCTTTGCTTTGGGCGAGCCGACTAGGTTAGATTTGAGGATGTGGTGTGGCAAGCTTCAGCCCCGCCCCACAGCATACCCACATTGAGCCTGGCTAATCCTCTACCCTTGTGGGAATGCTGTGTTATGTAAAGTCACGCGCTCCAGAAACAAATACCGACAGGACGTCGGTCCCTTAAATATTCCTATTGCATATAATATAAAATAATGTGCATTCCCTTAGCTATACATTATGCTCATAATCTTATCTTTCATGAGAATCAGGAATGGCCCATGTCTGAATTACACCATCCAAATCATCGTAGTCTATTCCTAGAATACAGCTATATTCTTGACTTGGTAGTGTTCCTCTTGGAAATGTAATTTCTAAAGTATCTGGGAATAAAATAATATATTCGGGTTTCAGTGCATTTTCCATTTCTATTAACAGCTCTATATCCGTAATTTGAGATAGTTTGAGTAACTTTTTTCGAATTTCATTTTCCGGCAAAGAAAACAAATCCCATGTATTCTGTACTTCTCCAGTCTGCCTGTCGAATACTGCACCCAAACGAATTTCCTGATACATCTGTCCACTAATAGGTAGGGTTACTGACGTAAGGAAACACATAATGCTATCATTAGAAGCAGTTGGCGAAATATCTTGACTTATAAAAAGGTCATTAAAAGTGTTTCCGTTACTTTTACAATTTAAATACTCTGAATAAGCCTTTTCCAATTCGGATTGTAGGTTATATAGCAAGCCTTGTTCTTCGTAAAAAGTACTAACAGTATTTTGGGCATTTTCACTTAAGTTATCAAAGCTCTCAATTCCACCTACATAAACATTAGCTGGTCCGGATTGTTCGTTGACCCTTAGTAAACTTGTTCCATCTGAGAGCTTATATATGTCTTGCTCTGTGCGATTTGTTTTCCACAGGTTTACAAATTCGCCATCTGGAAATATTACAACTTTTTCTTTCTCCAACGTCCATATTTCTTTTTCCTGCTGTGGTTTATCATAACACCCAACTAACAAAATTAAGCACATCAGTAAAATAATCAATATTTCTTTTATTTTCATAATCAATCCTCATTCTTTAAGTTATCACACTAAAGGTTATATTAATAATCATTACTTCATAATATTCTACTACTGTGAGCAACCCCGCAAAAGCTTTACTAGAACAATTCGCCGCAGGACGCGGCGATTCTTTTGCGCGCGATTTTATATAACGTGCCCAGCATTCCCGACGCCCTTAAAACCTCCAGATTTAGAGGCCGACAGGACGTCGGCCCCCTCAAATATTCATAATGAAACAACAATAAGAATGAATTACTTTTTCCGATTCCACAATTTTAGTTTCTACTGTGTAAATCTATCCCATTATTTATTTTGGAATAGTTACAGCGACATAGTTGTACATTTATTCTAATACTTTGTAGCTAACTCCGTTTGTTTTGATGTAATCTACATTATAAACATCAATCATATCGCTGAAAATATAGCATGCTGTGATATTAAAAAAGCCATCATCACTCACAAAACCACTGACACCTCCGTTTTTCGATATAATCGTTCTATCAGACTCTGCCGTGTCTTCAGAATAGCCCATTTTCGTTCCATCTTTGTAATATATCGTCAAAGTGTGCCAATCCTTCAGCAACTGGTTTTTGAAGCTGGGTTCTTTATTTGCCTCCAACTTTGAAGTTCAAGAATATTGCCTTCCGGATCTCTAGCATAAACGAATACCGCTTCCAGACTATTCGGATATTCCGTAGTAACCAACTCTCCGACACTACTTCCACCTGCTTTAATAATTTCCGATAAAGTGGTTTCCACATCGTCTACTTCAAAAGCTATATGGGCAATTCCAGGGCGGTTAATTTCTTCGGGTACGGTTTCTTTTAACGTATCATAAGAGAATATTTCAAGAGTCGGATGATCCTCTCCGTAACCGGGTAGAAGCAGATGCTCCCCGATGATATGTGCTCCGTTCAAACCGGTAAGTCTGTCTAACCATTCTCCGCTCAGGTCGCGTGTCTCGTTAATACTCTTGCAGTGAAGCACGGTCTTATAAAAATCTATCAGCTTACTTGCATCCTTGGCGATAATGTTTGTATGAACATAGCGAAACATATTCAACAACTCCCTCTACACTTCTGTGTTTTATTAATAACTGGAATCTTAAATCATCTTCAAACCTAAATAACTTATACAACCCGCGCCAGGATGCGCGGTTCCCTGCAACCAATTTCGCATAACGTGCATGCATTCCCGACGCCCTCAAGCCTCACAGGCGAAGGACAAACCTTAGATAGCTCCTATCTTAGGTTTGGACGAGCCGCCTAGGTTAGGTTTACAGGATGTGGTGCGGCACGCTTCAGCCCTGCCCCAAAAGCAAACCTACGCTGAACCTACTAATCCGCACCCCTGTGGGAATACTGTGTTATCTGTCGGATGGCGCCTTCCTGTTCAGAGGCTGCCATGGACGGCAGCCCATATAAAAAACTACGGAAAAGTTATCCCCTCCTGCTGCATAATATTTAAATTATATGGCTTAACAACAGTAACCAATTATGCTATTTTGTTTGCTTATCAAATTTTAAACTCCACAGCCAAATAGTAAGTATCATATTCCCCTGACCCTCTAAAGCCCTGTATATCTTTCACAATGCGGTATTCACCTGTGTCTAAACTTCCATAGAGCCACTCCCAATCGACTGCCCATTCGCCGTCATCTCCTGAAGCCAAATCATAGCCAATATCATGAAATCCGTAGTCATCAATAACTACAGGAACCTGATACCAACTTCCATTTATTTTCTTTTCCAACCAAAAGTATTCGCCATAGATACACTGACTACTAGAGTTATTCTCAATTAGTACTGTCAAACCAGTAGAAGAAGTTGTTCCTTCCTTTATAGTCATGATAACGCCATCAAAGTTGTTGACAGTTTCATATGTTGTAGGTTCCCAGTCTGTTGTCTCAGTAGACTGGTTTGAATCAGTTCCCGTTACGACGTCTTCTGTTCCTTCCGCTAAATTGCTGTTACTATTATTTCCGCATCCTACCAAGAGTGCCAAACTTATAGCCATACAAACAAATAGATGTAGATATTTTTTCATTCTATCACTCCTTCTACTTATTAGGCGTCAAATAAATACAAAAGTTCCTGAAATTACATAAATATACTTTACTTCGTTATTTCCCGCGCCAGGACGGCGCAGCCTATATGCCATCTTTCTTATTTTACCAACACATAAGTATTACTTTTATTATTACTAAAATATTATTTAGATTTTGGTAACCCATAATATACATGTTAAAAACCAAATTTCTCTAAAAATAGGCTCATAAATTGTATCATCAAATTTCATGGTTAATATCATGGAAAGTATCAAAATACATTGATTAATCAATAATCCCTTTGTATATATAAATGATTTTTCATTCTTAAAATGAGATATATTATCACCTCCCATTAAAATTCGTGTCATATTTTACTACCAAAATTCATTATAACTTATCTCTTCACTATGGCGCATTTTTTACATACTATGCAATATTATTTAATTCTACGGCCATGTATGGCCGTTTTTTGCGCCATCTGTCAAATAACGTGCATGCATTTCCGAAGTTCTCAAACCTTACAGGCGAAGCCAGGCACTTACGTTTTGCTTGCAAATCTTAGCCCCTGGCAAGACGGCTAGGTTAGGTTTGAGGATGTGGTGCGGCACTCTTCAGCCCCGCCCCAAAAGCAAGCCTGCGTTGAACCTGGTAATCCGTGCCCTTGCGGGAATGCGGTGTTCTCCGAAGTCACACGTTCCGTGACTCAGAGGGCGACAAGACGTCGCACCCTTAAAATTATCCCTGTTTGATTTGTGTTACATATAATATAAATCACGGGTCTTAACTTTATAAGTATAAACCAAAGATAATGCTCATTTGCTTTAATTGTTCAATTTTGCGATTTCAGGATATTGTGCCAGCAATTTTTCGTTGGCAATTTCCATTTGTTTATAATACTCGGCATAAGAAACACTTAGTTGTTTCATTGCAGGAATGAACACATCATAGTATCCGCTTGTACTATTAAATTCTTTAAGTAAGGATCGAATTTTATATACTGGCGAATTTTTATATTCGTCTGATTGCTTAAATGCTAAATATTGCTCCAACATTTTCTTTTTATCTGATAAAAACTCTTCAGGATTTTCAATAGATTGCTTTGTGTTCTCTATCATTTCAGTAATATTTTCGGTACTGATATGCTGTGTATTTTCGAATAAATAATCTTGCAAATCCTTTGGAAAATCCAATAATGGTGCATTGTCCAGAAATGCTAAGATTTCTTGGTATGCTGATTGCTGTCGGCTTGTTGTAATTGGCTCATTCAAAAACTGTGCAAAATGTAAGCAAATAAATCTACCATAGTGTCCCGGAAAGGCTCCCAATAATTTTTCGGTAACGGTTGCACTCTGTTCAATGGCTTTTAACTCTGCATCTATTTCAGCATAGCTATTACCATTGCGAAGTTTGTCAAGTATCATTTTCTTTGCCTGTTCTCTTTGCATATTCAATTCCTTCTGAACTGATAGCTTTTGAAGTGTGCTACCTGTTTTATCCGCAAGCACTGATTTGATTTCTTCTATTCCAAGTCCTAATTTACGCAGTACATAGATTTTTTTCAAGCATTCTATATCATTGTCACTAAAATCTCTATATCCGTTATCTAAAATGTTTGGAAAAATCAACTCTTGTTCTACGTAGTATCCGATTGCCTTTTTGGTTAAATTTGTAATCTTACTTGTTTCGTTAATCAACATATTATCACCTCGAAATAATCATAAGCTAACACCCAACGTGATAGTCAATAGCTTTTTATAAAGATGGTCGGCTAAGTAGGGAGGATTACTCCTCCTTTCTCGCCTAAGAACTGTACATGTCACTTTCATGACATACAGCTCAAGCATACTTGTTTCTCTTCGGTCAAGTTTTTGCTTTTCCTATTTTCAAAATATTCTTTCAAGTTACTGTCATAGGGTGTAGCCTTATGTTTAATCATGGTGTGTCTTCTTATTGGAGTCCATGACATTTTGATAAGTTGTACTTTTTCCTCATTTG
>JAHDSB010000075.1 GCA_018433015.1 Clostridia bacterium
AGTATTGCTTCAAAACAACAACTCCTTTCTAAATTGGGTAATACAAACAGTAGATTCTTAATAAAAGCGTTACCTATATTATAGTTTTAATAATGGGAAAGTCAACAAAATATTGTAAATTGAGGGTAGTCTAACCAACTAGGGGTGTGTATTTAAGAAAAAAAGATTAATTTGACTATGATAGTTAACTATGCGGGAATAAAGCCCTATTGACATTTTAAAAAAGAAGAAAATTGTAGCATAAATAGCAAGAAGTACATATTATGTAAAAAGTATGATCATATAAAAGTTGGTGACCTTATGTCTTCAGATGAGGTAAAGACAAAGCAAATCAATGTTAGTCCAGGAGAGTGTCCTCCTGAAGGCTGCCCCCCGCCTGTACGAATTGAGTGTATTGTTGTCGATAAAGTTTATGACAGTTGTTTCCAACGGGAGAGTCTGCCCTTAGAAAAAATATGTGTGATGGTAGATACTGACTCTTTTGCTCCCGGTGAAATTGTTCCCTGCATTCTGGATAATGCGGCAATAAGCTGCACGGAAATCGAACGTACTCCTCGAGGAAATGGTTTTTTCGAGGTTGTTTTAGCGTTTAACATTAATAATCTAATGATTCAAAACCCAAATAATCCACAAGAAAGCCTGCCCTTAGAAGTGACCCCTTTCATTAAAACTTTAACGTTGTGTTGTCCGGAGGGTACATATGTCGATTGCTCAGAAAGTACTATTATCAGGTGTATTTGTATCGTGAAGAGTATTACGCCGGTAGAGGGCGGTTTCGGATTCCAGGTTATTATAGTTTGTCAAATTGCTGTTTGTCTTGTTTTTAAATGCATTAGCAGGGTGCAGCTTTTAGTGCCCAGTTACGGTTTTTGTGTTCCGGCCCCCTGTATTGCCCTGCCGGGAGTTTGTCCGCCAGCCCCGCCAGCTCAGTGCTTTTAGTATTATATTGGAATTAAGATTAAGGATGTGATTTTTATGACTTTTGAATTTTGCGCGCAGCGACCATTGTCCTGTGAGACCGATAGTGTTCGGATTTGCGGCCAGGGCATCGATGGTTCTACCCGTACTGTCAGGACTGATGTTAATAATGTTCTAGCCACTATACCAAGCGCGAGCACCCAATCCCAAATGGGGCGGTTGTTTTCTAGCTCCTTTATTACTACTCTTACGGAGGGTAATCCTAATGCACAAATGGTTATTGATAATCCGTCTGACTCTGGCAGAATTATGTATATAGATTCTGTTTTCGGTGGAAATAGAATAACCGATATAAGTGCACCTAATAATAGGCTCCCCATTGAAATCTTTATTCTTCAAGATCCCACTCCAGGTCCTAATTCACTTGACACAAGAAACTTAAACTATGGGTCCACAGAGATTTCTGCTATGACCTCTACTTTTGCTTTCTTTGCGGGTGGAACTTTCGTTGCTGAAAAAGCAGTAGTTTTAGGCTCCTTTGATTTTAATTTTGAGGGTGCCATAATTGTTCCACCCGGTCATAGTTTTGGGGTTCAATTTTCTCCAGGAGGTAGTTTAACTGTATCTAGTATCAGAGTTTTAGTAACTGTGATCTGGTATGAGCTTGATGTAGGTGTTTAATTAGAGGACAAAATATTCCATTGCTTTTAGGGGCTATACTGAAGCCCCTAATTATTATTTACCTAATAGTATAACTTTAGAGATCTAACACATGAAGAGACGGTTATATGGATAGGGCAGGTAGGATTTTTCGTTTAATATTAGCGTCAATTTGAGGTCAACCAACTTCACTTAATTTAGAGGGTTCCCTAAATCTGGTATAATATGAATGTAATGACCAGACGTCGGGAACCCTCTAAACTTTAGTACGCCAAGGAAGCTTAGCACTACTGGCAGGGTGAAAGTCCCTGTATGGAAAGGTTTAGCCAACCACCATTATCGAGTGTTATGCTACTAATGGTGACGATAGTAGTAAAGCGTACATATAAACAGAGTACCAAAAACCGTAGTGGGGTTATTGTGTGAAGCGCTTAGTGTCTTTATCAGAGAATCGTATAGATTATAGGGAAAACCGCATTTCCTGAAGAATATTCAGCCCCGCTAAAAGCATTCCTATCACAGATAGGCTAAGCAGATGATGACATACTTAACGTTATGGAAGTCAAAACAAAGAATCGAGATGGCAAGATTCTGAGGGTCTGCTGGGGTCAAAGCAAAGCACATGGTATGTATGATTTGTGGCAGAGGCGCATGAAGGTAAGAAGCTGGAAAATTAAATTGGGTGAACAAACTGCTTAAATAAGCTATATTTATACAATGAAAAATCGCAGCTAGACTGTTGTAGTTTTTCAAACATTTTATCAACTGAAAAATATTGGTAAAGTGTTATTTTGCGCTATATTTTAACTAGTAAATAATAATGGCTTAAATTTACAACGTACAGCTGCTGAACATATAAAGAACAAAAGTAAGTAAGGAAAATTTAAAAAAGGGGTGATTAATTTTTGGATATAAAAAAGTTAAAATTAAGTGTTACAATGTGTTATTTAATTCCCATTAAAAACAAGTATTTACTTATAGATACAGGATATGAAAAAGACAAATCTTTGTTTTACAAAAGATTATCAAATTTAAATATTAGTATTAATGATATTGCTTATGTTTTATTGACTCATCACCATGATGATCATGCAGGGCTATTAAATGAAATTAAATCTCGTAATAAATCTTGTCGTATCATCATGCATGAAAAATGTGCAGATCTTCTTGAAAAGGGAAAAAATGATTTACCTCCCGGTTGTGGGTACATTAATAGTAGAGTCAATATGGCAATTAAAATATTTAGGAAGTTAAATAAAGATTGGGACTTTACTTTTCCACCTTATAGAATAGCAGATAACGATATTATTATTAGAGAGGAAACGACATTAAGTAAAATTGGCATAGATATTCCCGGAAAACTTCTTTATACGCCCGGACACACAGCTGATTCTATTTCATTATTACTTGATAATGGGATGTGCTTTGTAGGTGATGCCGCTGCAAATATGTTGAATTTTTTGGGAACAAGATATTGCGTTATTTTCATCACTGATTTAAAACAATATTATCAGAGTTGGGAGAAGCTTATTAAGGAAAAAGTCAAAATGATATATCCTGCACATGGAAAACAGTTTGGCATAGAAAAACTGCAATATAATATTTACAGGAATAAAAGAGAAAACATGGTAAAAGCAACATATTAATTTTATAGAATCTATAAAAAGCAAGGGGATAGTTCAAGTAGCTATTTTCTTGCTTTTTTATGTTTATTTATTAAAAAAATAGCAATCATGTCACAAATGCTATATGGTATGCGTTATAGCAATGTAGGAAGATTTAAATTATATGAAGGGAGAACACAATGGATCCAGATTATCTTAACTATAATTTCGCCACAGGCGGAGAGCAGGAATTAGAATGGGCAATAGAATTATATGGTCAACCCCTTCTTAGATATTGTCATAATATACTTTGTGATTACTTTGAAGCTCAAGATATTGTGCAAATCATCTTTATTAAAGCTTATAAGAAACGAAAAAGCTTTAAGAGTGGGACATCACTATCTGCCTGGTTATATCGTATAGCATATACCACTTGTATCGATTCCCTAAGAAAGAAAAAGCTATTATTTTTTATGCCACAAAATCATGCAAAATTAAGGTATTCGGTACAACACGCCCAGGAGGAAGCAGGCTATATACGGGAGGACCTAAAGAAGGCCTTATTAACTCTATCGCCGGCAAAGCGTGCCTTGGTGTTTAGTAGAGTTATTGAGGAAAAAAGTTATGCAGAATTGGCAGAGATCTATCATGTTTCTGCACCTACGTTACGTAAGCGTTATGAGCGTGCAATAAAAAAGTTGTCACAGGCGTTAAAAGAAAATGGTTTTTGTAATAACGAAGGGAGGAATTTAAATGAAGCACGATAGCGCTGAAATAATAATAAAAAAGGAACTTAATACTATTCAGACCCCGGAATATGACATTGTTTCAGGAGTGAAAAAGGAAATAATAAGAAAGCAAAAAGTCACGGGGAGAAGACCTCTTTATATTGCAGGGGTAATTTGTATGTGTCTTATGGTTTCTATCGGTGTAATGGGAGCAACTATTCCCAGCTTTAACAAGCTTTTATCTGTTGTCGGTTCAGACATAGCCTTGTTACTGCAGCCTGTGGAAATTAGTAGTGAAGACCAGGGAATTAAAATGGAAGTGGTAGCAGCAATGAACGATGATGAGATGTCGGTGGTTTATTTTACTATGCAGGATTTAGTGGGCGATAGAATTGATAAAACTCTTGATATTTATGATTATAGTATGGAGGGAGCTTCTTTATTTAATTGTCAATTAGTTGATTACGATGAAACAAGTAAAACTGCAATTTTACGCATGCAAGCTAATGGAGGAGAAGAACTAAAGGGTAAAAAAGTAAACTTTCAAGTTGCTTCATTTCTCAGTGATAAGATGACATTTGCTGAAGCAGAGGCAGGTGTCGATCTTTCAGATATAAAAGAATGCAAAGATTCACAAACCATGTTGCTAGATATGGATAATTGTATATCGGGAGGAAGTGGTCTTCTATTTAAGGAGTTACGAGAACAAAGATTAATAAAGGTTTTAAAGAATGACCAAATGCAGCTTACTTTGCCTAAAATCGATTTTATGTATATATCTAATATGGGTATTATTGATGGACGTTTGCATATTCAAATAAAGTGGATAGGTGATGGTATTGATGACCACGGATATCTCTATTTTACCGATGTTTCTGGTAATAAGGTGGATATTAACCCCTCCACTATAAGTTTCGGCAGCGATGAATCAGGGAATTTACAATATGGACGTAATTATTGTGAGTATATCTATGATATAGAAGACCTAAAACTTGCGAATTTAAAACTAAAGGGAAATTTTGTTACCCATGGTAATTATGTAACAGGAAATTGGAAAACCACGTTTAAATTAGCAAGTGTAGGTGAAGAATTACAAAGTAATTGTTATATAGAAACTGATACCTTGAGTATTAACAACATCAAAGTATCACCTTTAGGAATTACTTTAGTAGGGAGTAAAGAAGACAAAGATATTTTAGAAATCAATGATTTACAAGAAATAATGGTTGGGGTTAAGATGAATGATGGAAGCGTTCAAATCTTTAAGTCAGCCACAAGCTTTAATAATAACGGGAAAGTTATATTGAAGTACTTAGCTGCTTCACCTTTGGATGTAAACAAGGTTGAGTCGGCTTCTATTAATGGCACTGTTATTGAGTCTTTCTAGAATCTTTTCAGGAGGGTTTTCAAAAAGTATAATTAGAGATGTATTATCTTAACAGGGAACAGTTGCCTACTAAGAAGATAATAGCTATAGTGAAACTACTAGTTTGATAATAATAGTTCAAACGTTTATACTGTGGAGTGTGAACATTCCTCCTTATAGGAGAGGGCGCTTTAGAAGAGTGGGGTCTTTAAAAGATGAAAAATAGGATTTTAATTATTGATGATGATATAGAACTCTGCCAACTTTTAAAAAAATACTTGGAACTGGAGAATTACAAGGTAACAATTAAGCATGATGGTAAGGCGGGGTTACTAGAAGTCACGAAGGGTGATTACCATTTGGTAGTGTTGGATGTGATGCTGCCGGAAATGAATGGATTTGAAGTATTGGCTGAACTTAGGAAAAATAAGACACTGCCTGTTTTGATGTTAACGGCAAAAGATAGTGAGGTCGATAAAGTTTCGGGGCTACGGCTTGGTGCAGATGATTATCTTACCAAACCCTTTAGTAGTAATGAATTCGTAGCCCGAGTACAGTCCTTGATTCGCAGGTATACAGTTTTCAGTGTTCTTCAGGAAAAAGAAGCAAAACCTCTAAATATGGGGGTATTATCCATAGATCCAACTACAAGAAAAGTTTTAGTGGATAAACATAATATTGATTTAACAGCTAAAGAATTTGATTTATTATATTTCCTGGCGAAACACAAAGGAAAAGTATTTACCAAAAAGCAGATCTATCGGGCGGTTTGGGATGATGAATATGCTTTTGACGATAACAATATTATGGTACACATTCGCAGATTACGTAAAAAAGTTGAAGCGAATCCGGAAAAGCCCGATTTTATCCAAACGGTGTGGGGGGTAGGTTACAAGTTTGGCGGTGATTAATGATGATTGAGTATATAATAATTACTATTTTAACAGTTTTGTGTTTGGGGTTAAGTATTTACATTTATCACAACCGAATGAAGCAAAAGGAGCTTCTGGCGGTTTTGAAGGTGGTTAAGCAGGGTGAAAACCGAAAAAATTTTGCTACAGGAAACTCATTAGTTTCAGAGATTTGCTATAACGTTAATGAAATTGTAGAAAATCATCGTTCAAAAATTGCTGAGCTTCATAAAAAAGAAGAAGCCAATAAGGAACTTTTGACGAGCCTATCCCACGATGTGAGAACTCCCTTAGCTTCTCTCCTGGGCTATTTGGATGCTTTAGAGGATGGCCTGGTCGATAATGAGGAAAGGGAAAGGTATATTAAAATTGCCCGCAAGAAAGCATACAACCTAAAAAGTCTTGTGGACACCTTGTTTGACTGGTTTAAACTAAATTCTAGGGAAATGGCTTTTCATTTTGAAGCAATTGATATAAATGAACTAAGCCGGGAAATTATCATTGAGTGGCTACCCCTGCTGGAAGAGAAGAAGATACAATTGGAGGTTCTTATTCCGGAAGAGGAGTTTCTGGTGATACTGGACAAGTCTGCCTATAGTAGAATATTAAATAATTTAATGCAAAACGCTGTGATGCATGGAAGGTGTAGTCTCCTTAAAATTGCAATACAACGAAAAAATTCTGTGGTGGTTCTTAGTGTAATTGATAATGGTAGTGGTATACCGGAGGATAAATTACCTTATATTTTTGAACGTCTCTATAAATGTGATGCTGCACGCCGCGATCGAGGCAGCGGTCTGGGATTGGCAATTGTTAAAGAATTAGTTAGGGCACATCAGGGGAAGATTGAAGTCAGAAGTGTGCCCCATAAAAATACAATATTTACAATTGAATTCCCTTGTCAAGTCTGAGCTTACGGGGGATTTTTTATGTAAGAAAAAAGTAAGATTTGCTCAAGGTGCAAGTAAGAACTGTACGATATAATTAAGGTCAGAAACGGAGGACATATTATTATGAAATATGTAATTGAGACCAAAGACCTGACCAAAAAGTTCGGTACCCAGCTGGGTGTTAATCGTGTAAATATGAAAGTTGAGGAAAGTCAGATTTATGGTCTCCTTGGTAGAAACGGTGCAGGTAAAACTACTACTATGAGAATGCTTTTGAATTTAAGCCATCCCACCTGCGGAGAAATCTTGCTTTTTGGTGAGGACTATCTTAAAAATTGTAAGCAAACATACCGCCGGATTGGCTCTCTCCTTGAAATACCCGGTTTCTATGAAAATTTAACAGGTGCAGAAAATCTCAGACTCCTGGCTAGGCTTCGTGGTACACAGAAAAAAGATGCTGTGGAGAAAGCTTTACATATGGTAGGTCTAGGTAAAGAATATACCAAGATGGTTAGTAATTATTCTTTAGGCATGAAGCAACGGCTTGCTATAGCTGCAGCCGTCATGCATGAACCGGAGCTCCTCATTTTGGATGAACCTATCAATGGTTTAGATCCCGTAGGTATTCATGAGATCAGAAGTTACCTAGAAAAGCTTTGCCGAGAAAAAGGCACGACTATCCTAATTTCCAGCCATATACTAAGCGAAATTGAACAAATTGCTGATACAATAGGAGTCATGCATGAAGGTAAGTTGTTGGAAGAAGTAACCATGGCAGAGTTGCACAAAAGAAACAGGCAATATGTGGAGTTTCAAGTGTCAAACGAGAATAAGGCTTGCCGCTTATTAGAAGAAGAGTTTCAGTTTGATGACTATAGCGTACATGAGAATGGTAATATTCGTCTCTACTCTAATTTAGACCTGAGGGCAAGTATCAATCTTTGCTTTAACCAAAACGGTATTGAAGTAACTAAAGTAAATTTGAGTGAAGAGAAATTAGAAGATTATTTTTCAAAACTGATTGGGGATGGGAGCATTGGTTGATATTTTATACTGTGAATTTTTTAAATTGAAACGTTCAAAGATGTTGTTGATTAGTATTTTGGGCCAGATGGTAGCTCCTATAATGGTATTTGTGGGGCTAATTAAAGCAAGAATCCGGGATCCCCAAACGATTATTACATATGGGGAGATGTTAGAGCAGACTAATTTATATGTATTAATGTTATTTGGAGTAGTTGTATATGGCGCTATTGTGGCATATTTATTTAGTCGCGAATACACGGAAAATACCTTAAAATCTGTCTTATCCCTTCCCGTTTCCAAGATATCATTTGTTATCGGTAAATTTTTGATGTTCTTTATTTGGATAATGATATTAACTGTGGTAGCATGGAGTTCTACTCTATTTTTAAGTATAATAGGTAGTGCAACAAATTTTAGCCTACATGTAATTATAGAGTCATTGAAGCAATATTTTATTGGTGCAGTTTTATTGTTTTTGACCATGTCACCCTTTGTTTTTATCACCCTATGGTTTAAAAATTTGATACCTCCTGTTATTGCGGGGGCAACAGTTGCAATGATAAATGTAGCTTTATCAAATGAGGATCTGGCAGTATTATTCCCCTGGTCATCACCCTATTTAATTGCAAGTGGAAAGATTGTTAAATATCAATATCCGGAAAGTCTTGCCTTGCTATTGATAGTGATAACATTTTTGCTAGGATTTGTGGCCAGTCTTATATATTTCAAAAAAGAAGATGTAAAGTAGAAAGAAGGTATAAATATGGAACTAATAGAGGTACTAAAGGCTGTATTATTTGGTATTGTTGAAGGAATTACGGAATGGTTACCTATCAGCAGTACGGGGCATATGATTTTGCTGGACGAATTTATCCAGTTGAATATGTCTAAAGAATTTATGGAAATGTTTTTCGTAGTGATCCAGCTAGGGGCTATTATGGCAGTTGTAATTCTCTTCTGGCACAAGCTCTTCCCTTTTTCTCTCAAGGAAAAACCTTTTATAAAACAAGAAACTTTTTCTATGTGGTTTAAAATTGTAGTAGCTTGCATCCCCGCGGGAATTGTAGGTTTGTTATGGGACGATGAAATCGATGCCTTGTTTTATAATTATCAAACAGTGGCAATCGCTTTAATACTTTTTGGTATTTTGTTTATCGTTATTGAGAATCGCAATAAAAATAAATTAGCCAGAATTGATAGTATTGAAAAAATCACTTATCAGGTCGCAATTTTAATTGGATTATATCAATTGATTGCAGCGGTATTTCCTGGAACATCTCGCTCCGGAGCTACTATTTTAGGGGGCCTTATGCTAGGCTTATCCCGCACTGTGGCAGCGGAATTTACATTTTTTCTCGCAGTTCCTGTTATGTTCGGGGCAAGTCTTCTGAAATTATTAAAATTTGGTTTTGCCTTTACAAGCACAGAAATTGCTGTTTTAGTTACAGGGATGATAGTTGCTTTTGTTGTTTCTGTGCTGGCTATAAAATTTCTCATGACTTATATCAAAAAGCATGATTTTAAAGTGTTTGGTTGGTATCGCATCGTACTGGGATGTGTAGTGTTGTTATATTTCCTAGTTAATTCTGTAAAATAAGGATCTAATATTATTAATCTATAAAAGTTTATCAGCGAATAAAAAAGGAAGAGATAGTATTTACTATCCCTTCCTTTTTTAGCAAAGTAGTATTTTCTTAATCTAGCTAACAAGAGGTTCTTCTTTTAGATCATCATCTTCGGTTTCTTGATTTTCTTCTGATATCATTTCCTCGGTGATTTCTGGTGAATCTGTTTCATTATTTAAG
>JAHDSB010000163.1 GCA_018433015.1 Clostridia bacterium
TTATTAAAAGATGCACCTATTGTTTTATTGGATGAAGCTACGGCTTCCTTGGATGTAGAGAATGAAACCCAGATTCAAACAGCCCTTACCCAGCTGATAAAAAATAAGACGGTTCTGGTTATTGCCCATCGCATGCGAACAATAGCTAATGCGGATAAAATAGTTGTCCTGGCCGAGGGCTATGTTGCCCAGCAAGGGACCCATCAAGAGTTGATTACTGAAGATGGAATATATAAACATATGGTGGAACTTCAGACTAAGAGCAAGGAATGGTCCTTATAAGAAGAAAAGCTAAAAGCAAGTGGGGATGTAGTAAACCTCACTTGCTTTTTTTAGAGAATTTTAAAACAGACTTAGGTGATAGTAGAGGATTGTAGGATTTTGTAAGGAATTATAGTATATATTGTAATAATGATTATTGCTTCGTTGATAGATATTTAGTAAAACATAAATATTTTTAATGTATATTATATTTGTACCTTTGTAGGAGAGTAACCTATGCAAATTAAGGCAAAGAAAGTATGCTTAATCATTGCAACTATAGCCCTATGTTATATTGCTTATGTTGCTATTGATATATATTTATATGGAAATAATGATGAAGTTTTAGAAGCAGATGCCGCTATTATATTAGGAGCCGGGATTTGGGGAGACCAACCATCACCTGTTTTTGAAGAGAGAATTAAACATGGAATTTGGTTATACAAGGAAGGGTATGTTGATAAATTAATTTTTACCGGGGGAAAGGGAGAAAATAAGGAATTTTCAGAAGCCCTGGTAGCAAAAAAATATGCCCTTGCTAAGGCAGTTCCCAGTAAAGATATTTTTATAGAAGAGCAATCTAAGATAACTCAAGAAAATATAAGTTATGCTAGTAAAATTGCAGAAGATAATGAAATTTCTAATGTTATAATTGTTAGTGACCCGTTACATATGCGGAGGGCTATGCTAATGGCCCAAGATTATGGATTACAAGCCCATTCTTCTCCTACGCCTACAAGTAAGTATGTAACCCTGAAAAGTAAACTGAAATTTTTGGCAAGAGAGGTTTTCTTTTATCTGGGCTATAGAATCTGTAGGTTGTTTTAAAATTTGTTTAAAAGTAAACTCTAAACACATTTTCAATTATATATAATTGAAAATAGTATCATTGTTTCCACATATAAAGTGATTACTATAATAATTTAAATAATATAATAAAGTGAATCCAAAGGGGAGCTTGTTATGAGAAAAAAAATGTTGCTAGTAGTACTTATAGCGCTATTTTTAGTGGGGTGTGGCCAGGGACCCGGTACCCCCGCTCAAGGTGGGGAAAACGTGGGTGAAGACAAGAGTGCTGAAACCAACTCACAAGATGCAAATTTGGAAAAGATCAAGCTATTAGAAGAAAAGATTGTTGAGTTAGAAGCGCAAATCGCTGAATTGGAGGGGCAATTAGCAAGTGGGGAGGAAGTAGTAAGAGAATTGCCGCAATATGTTGATTATTATGGTCCTGATAAGCAGTTCCATTTTGAGGCGGCCTATTATCTAATTAAAGATAATCTATTTTCCTATTGGAATAGAGATATCCTGGAAGAATTTATAGCCAACGACATCTACAATGTTTTTCATCCTTTATTCTTGCATGAAGGTGACAAGATATTATCCTGCCAAGTATCAAAAATTGAAGAAAGCGATCGGCATAGATCTGTGGAGTTTTCAGGAGAAATAACGACTAAACTTATTGTCTCCAAGGATAAGTATTATGATGGTGAGTACAGCTTTGAATTAGCAAAAGATTACTATGATAAAGTACCTATAGATATTTTTACCTACTGTAAAAATAAAGACTCCGATTATCCTATGTTTTATCGTTTATCAGAAGAAAGTCAAGAGAAACTACTTAAAGCCATAGGGGAGGCTTATTACGATGGAATAGAAGTCATGGTAAAACTGGATAAATACAAGATGATTTATGATCAGTCTAATTTTGCTAACTGGATAGAATTTGTGGAATTGGTCTCCATAGAAGGAAAGAATACAAAACCTTGAAAAGAAAGGATTTAATGGTCCGAATTAGTGACGTTTAGAGAAATATAAAGAGAAATGATGATCCTTAAAACGATCATCATTTTTTTTATATTTCTATGCAATTTTTTATACATACTGTAAGATGAGTAATATCATTAACTGAACTAATACTAGCTTCTAATATTTCTTCATAATTTACATTATTCCAGTTTAGTATAAAACCGTTTTTTAGTGCTAAGTTACGAATGAATTCTCGAATCGTACGGCCATTACCTTCTCGAAAAGGATGTACTATATTTAATTCTGCCATATAATAAGCTGCTCGTTCCGAAAATTCATCAATAGTTGTCCCCATAAGATAATTTTCTTTTTTTAGGTGTTTTAATAGATGTTTAGCATTTGGGATTATATACGGAACAGAAGCAAAAAGGGTGTGCCCTTTTGAAATATTTTCATCACGAATCATACGGTGCAAAGTAGTATATATCTTGAAAAATATATTGATGGATTATTCTGAGATTTTCTAAATCAAAATTTAGCAGAATAGGTTTTGCATGTAATTCTAATAATCTTTGTGCTGTATATAATGTTTCTGCTTCTTTTAATAATTTCTCATCACGAATATCAAGTTTATTAATTAGAACATTTGAATTGGAATAGTAATATTTTGATTCAGATGAGCCATATTTGAAATCCATAAAGCAATTACCTCTTTTTTTGTAATATATAAGAGGTTATTTCATTTATTGCTTGTTCACTAGTTATTTGGCCTCTTAAGTACCTGCGTCCATTAGCTATTGCACGTCTATTCATCTTTAACCCTTCAACAGCCAGTGTGTTTTTAACATTTGAAATAGATTTTTTAATATCTTTATCTGACATTAATCTCATAAGAAAAGATAACTCCTTTGATAAACAAATGTTTAAGGATATTATACCATAGTTTTAGTGGTATCTAAACTTCAGTTAGTGACTATATGTTTCTAAATTATCTACAGCGAAATCAGGGCTTGTTATATTTATACTACATTTGCGTGGCTTAATATAGTATAAGGGATTTAGCCTAGATATATCCAGATAATGGACATGTATTATGCTATAATTAATATAATGCGATGAAAGGTTACTAAACTAAATTTAAGCAAATTGAACTCAATAATTATACATACTAAAGATGCTAAAATTCAAATTGAAACAATAAAACAGAGATAGGAGCAAAATGAATGATAACAGGAGAAATTCGCAATAAGGTTGATAAAATCTGGACAGATATGTGGGCTGGCGGTATTACCAACCCATTAACCGTAATAGAGCAGCTTACATACTTAATGTTTATTCGTTCCTTGGATGAAAAGGAA
>JAHDSB010000107.1 GCA_018433015.1 Clostridia bacterium
TCTATATACACAATTTCACCCAGCGTTGTTGAGATTACTGAAGAATGTAATAGATAATGGGCACAAAGCTGGAATATGGGTAGGAATGTGTGGGGAAGTGGCAGGAGATCCCCAGATGATACCCCTGCTCATTGGGATGGGATTAGATGAATTCAGCATGAGTCCCGCCTCGATATTAAGGGCCAGGAGGATAGTAAGAAATAGTTCCTTTACTAAGCTAAAGGAACATGTAAATCACGTACTTAATTTAAGCAGTGCTTCTGAAGTTGAAAAATATATTCACAATCATATTACGGTTTAAGTTAGAAAAATCACAATCAAAGAAGAGATAAGAAAAAGGTTTAGAGTGCCCCAAGATAGGCTCTAAACCTTTTAATAATTGGATCATAAGGAAGAAACATTTCTATATTTGTATAATAAATGATAATATAATGGAAACAAAAGATACGAAAACAGTAAGTTTTGAGGTGTAAATATTTTATGATAATTGTTCATTTGTCATATTATCAGGATCAATGGTTCTTGTGGGGAGAAGTTCCGGGAGAGAAAAAATCCAGAAGAGGGCGTCGGCGTAAGCTAAATAAAAAGACTCCCTTAGTTTCTCCTTACGATTCCTCCGAGGAATTATTACAAAAAGCATTATTTGCCACTGGTTTCACTGAGAATAATATCAATGAAAACGAAATTGTAAAAAAAACCATTATTGCGTGGCTTCCTACGGTAGCAAGCCGTCCTAGAGCTTCTAGTATAGCAATAGGGGATAACTATGGTGAAGAGGAAGAAGTTATTTTACATCCTTGGATGGTAACAACTTTAAGTCTTACTAATAAAGATATTATAGAGTTTCTAACAGTTTGTATGGGTCGTCGTACTTTGGCACCGGGTATCATTTTAGCTCAAGATATTTTTTATTGGACACAGGTGCTGCGGTTTGCCGGGTCTTTGGCTGCACGAGAAAAATTCTATCCTGGTATAGATAAGATAAAGGGCAGTTATTATGCTGTGTGGGAACCTTTTTTGCTAGGGGATGATTTGAAGCAGCTACGCAGTTTGAGTGAAGCTATGCCGGGGGCTTGCTGGTCCGTAGTAGAAAAGCAAGATATAGTGCCGGATGATAATTCTTTACCGCGTTTGACGGCGTGTCTAGCGGGATTAATGGATAGGATAGTTCGCCTTAATACTAGTTCCCAATTACCCCGGGAGTTTGCAAGTGTACATGATGAATGGGTATATGCTTTAAAGGCTGAGGATGGTTTGCTAAAAGATAGCTATGGGGTGTTATCTCAGTTTGTTGCTCAGGTAAAAGAATGGCAAAGCAAAATTCATTTTATGTCCGGGGCACCTTTTAGGTTCTGTTTTCGTGTTATAGAGCCACCTGAAGAGAGAGCTGAGTGGGAGGAAAAAAACCAGAAAAAGGAAAATGCTAAAGATGGAGAAAAGGAGCCGGAATGGACTGTACAATATTTATTACAAGCTGTGGATGACCCCAGTTTGATAATTCCTGTTCAAGAAGCTTGGCTGGCGGAGAACAATAGTATCTTTCGGGAGAGAAACTTTTCTGTTCCCGGTTTTGTCTTAACTGCTTTGGGACAGGTAGCCGGGCTTTGTTCCCATATTGAGGAAAGTCTGAAAACTTCCATACCTATAGGTTATATGTTAACAACAGAGGAAGTATATGATTTCTTATTAAATAAGGTTCCTTTGTTAGAACATGCAGGATTTATTGTAATGGTTCCCGGATGGTGGAATAAAAAGGGTTCTGTGCGTAAACTTTCCCTGCGGGGACAAGTTTCCTCTCCGCCCATGCAAACTAAGGGGCAATTATCTCTTAATAAAATCGTTAGTTTTTCTTGGCAAATAGCTTTAGGGAAGGAAGTACTGACAGAGGAAGAATTGGAGAGTCTAGCCCAAATGAAGAGTAATCTTGTAAAATTTCGGGGCCAATGGATGCAAATCGATAGAGAAAATATAAAGACGTTGCTTGTGAAGTGGCGCAAGGGTGAAAGATCATTAGCGGCAAAAAAGGTGGTACGCTTAGCATTAGGAGCAGATCAATTGCCGGGAAATCTGGATTTTGAGGGGATCGAAGCTAGCGGTTGGATAGGAGAGCTGCTCAGTCAGTTAGAAGGTAAGACGCCTTGGCAAGAGATAGCTCCTCCCCAAAGGTTTAAGGGGGAGCTTAGACCTTATCAGCAACGGGGATATTCCTGGCTCTACTTTTTAAGTCGCTGGGGGATGGGCAGTTGTCTGGCTGATGATATGGGTTTAGGGAAGACCATACAGACCCTGGCTTTAGTGGAGCTATATAGAGAAAAAGGTGAAAAACGTCCGGTCCTTCTAGTGTGTCCCACCTCCGTTTTAGGAAACTGGGAAAAGGAAATAGAAAAGTTTACCCCGGATTTGTCCTTTGTGGTTCATCATGGTGCAGAGCGTACTAGAGATAGTGATGATTTTCTACAAGAGATACAGAATAGAGCCTTGGTGATAACTACCTATTCTTTAATACAGCGTGATTTTACCCTCCTACAAAAGGTACCTTGGGCCGGGATTATTCTGGATGAAGCACAAAATATTAAAAATGCTAATACGAAACAGGCCCAAGCGGCACGTTCCTTAGAGGCTGATTATCGAATTGCCCTAACCGGAACGCCAGTAGAAAACAATGTTGGTGATTTATGGTCTTTGATGGAATTCATTAATACGGGAATGCTGGGAAATCAGACACAGTTTAAGCGAAAATTTTTTAATCCTATTCAAATAAACAAAAATGAGGAAGCGGCTGCTAAGTTGAAGCGATTAACAGGTCCTTTCATTTTAAGGAGATTAAAGACAGATAAAACAATTATTAAGGATTTACCGGAAAAAATGGAGATGAAGGTTTTTTGTAACCTGACCAAAGAACAAGCATCCCTTTATGGAGCAGTTATTAATGAGGTAGAAGAAAAACTTAATGAAGCGGAAGGTATAGAGCGCAAAGGTTTAGTTTTATCAACGCTTTTAAAATTAAAACAAATATGTAATCATCCCGGTCAATTCTTAAAGGAGGATACTGTTATTGCCGGTCGTTCCGGTAAGTTGCAACGGATAACAGAAATGTGTGAAGAAATACTGGCAGTAGGAGAAAAAATGCTTGTTTTTACGCAGTTTGTGGAAACGGGAGAAATGTTGAGTCGTCATTTTATGGAAACCATGGGTCGAGAAACCCTATTTCTCCATGGTGGAGTAAGGAAAAAAGAAAGAGATCGTATGGTGACAGCTTTCCAAAGTCAAAAAGAACCTGCTATCTTTATTCTCTCTATAAAAGCGGGAGGGACAGGTCTTAATCTAACCCAGGCTAATCATGTTTTCCATTTCGATCGCTGGTGGAATCCGGCGGTAGAGGATCAAGCCACAGATAGAGCCTTTCGTATAGGACAGGAAAAGAATGTTCAGGTATATAAATTTGTTACGGCAGGTACTGTGGAAGAGCGGATAGATGAAATGATTGAGCGCAAAAAAGAAGTAGCCGATCGGATTGTGGAAAAAGGTGAAAGCTTGTTGACGGAACTTTCCACTGAAGAATTAAAAGAAATATGGGCTTTACGCCGGGAAGCTATAGGAGAGTAAAAATGGGAAAATGGGATTATTATAATTACACACCTGCATCGCCTCGTGAAGTAAAGGGTGGCATTAAAAGTCAATCTAAGCGAGGGGCTATGAGTAAAAACTGGTGGGCCAAGCGCTGGAATCAAGTTTTAGAGAGTTTTAATATTGGAGCCAGGCTCAGCCGAGGACGTGCCTATGCTCGCAAAGGACAAGTAGCGTCTATAGACATTAAGAAGGGTGAAGTAACCTCTAAGGTCCAAGGGACTAGGGCCAAACCCTATAAAATCGAGATAAAGATGAAGGTTTTGACTACTGCTGAATGGCAGAAGGTGATTGATGTACTATGCAGCGAAGCCATTTTTGTCGCTAAATTATTGGCAGGAGAGATGCCCCAGGATATTGAGGAGGTATTTGCTAAAGCAGGGGTTTCCCTTTTCCCGGAAAGAGAAAATGATCTGGAAACTGATTGTTCTTGCCCCGATTGGTCAAATCCTTGCAAGCATATAGCCGCAGTGTACTATATCTTGGGACAGGAGTTTGATCGAGATCCCTTCTTAATATTTAAGCTGCGGGGACTGGAACGTGAAGAGTTACTTGCTGAATTAACGGGGAGAAGCGGAGCTACTTGTGAGGAAAGGGTACAAGCGCAGACGCAGAGCGAGCAGGAGAAATTAGAGGAGCAGCCGGAGTTTAAACCTGAGGAATTGTCAGCTGCTCCGGATAAGTTCTGGAGAGGTGCTGAATTGCCGCATGACTTTCTAGGTGATACTGAAGTTCCTAAAGCAAGGGCTGTTCTGTTAAAGCAGTTAGGGGATTTTCCTTTTTGGCGAGGACAAGATGATCTTACAGAGGTATTGGAGCCTGTTTATTTTAAGGCTTCAAGTTATGGGATGAAGTTTGTTGCAGGAATATTTGAGAATGATGAAAAGGAAGACGAGTGAAGCAGAGTGAAAATTTAGATTACGAAAGAAAAAGGTTTAGAAACTGCCAGAAGGCAAGGTCTAAACCTTTTAATATTTGGATCATAAAAAATATCGAGCTAATAAGCCAATAGCTACTCCCAACACAACAGAAGGAAGAAACATTTTTAAGAACTTTATTAATATTGCTGTGGCTAGACAGCCGATGAGAACGGGAAAAGAAATAACTGTTTGTCCATTGGTTGTGGTTAAGACTTGAGTAACTAAAAGGGCTGAGATGATCGCCACAGGAACGTAACTAAAATATAAATGCAGGGTTGGGTTCATTTTGCGTCGGGCCATAGTTTCCAGGCCGATGAACCGTGATAAGTAAGTAGAGAGGAAGAGGAGAATAATAAATAGCCATTTATTGTGCATCGGGGGACCTCCTTGCTAGATAAAGACCTACCAGGGGTGAAAAAACGCCGGTTATAATGATTGTTAATTCATTACCGGGAGAAAAATATTCCATACCACTGGCGATAAATATAGCAGTGAGAGCAGTGGCAATGACGGGTTTACCTTCCAGGGAGGGAATAAGAAGGGCTGCAAAGGTAACGGGAAAGGCTAAGTCTAAACCCCATTTTAAAGGGTCAATTTTGTCTCCAATTACTGCACCGGCAAAGGAAGAAATAACCCAAGCTAAGTAGAATGTGGCGGTGATAATGCCAAAATAAAGGGGATCCGGTCCGTGCTTTTTAAAGTGGGCACTGCCTAAGACAAA
>JAHDSB010000026.1 GCA_018433015.1 Clostridia bacterium
CATTTGACCAGCTCCTACTAGAGCTTCTTCCACTAGACTTACCACATATGTACTGTCGGGCATCTTCACCAAGAGTTCTGCGGTCTGTTTCAGGTTATCCAGCGTTCCTTTTTTAATAAGATCTCCCTTTTCTGCCTCAGGCAGCTTATCAGCTACTAGTTTATCTATCTTCCATACCTGTCTGTATTGCTCTTGCATTTTTTCATAAGTACCATGTTCATCTACTCTTTCCAAGGCTTTGCCAATTATTTTGAAGACTATCTTTGATTCTTTCAAGATTTGCTCTGCATCTTTTTTAGTCTTAATTGTATTTACTTTCTGCTGTAAGTTTGCTACTGTTTCACTGACAATTTTTACTGCTTCTTGCTCTGATATATCATTATTACAAAGCTTGTCATAGGCACCCTGTAACTTAGTGTCTACACCACTTGTAGTATTACTATCCTTTCCTCCTCCACCTCCAACTTCATCAGTAGCATTAATGTTAAAGTACCAGTAAATTTCATCACCATTTTTTATTCGATATGCTTGGCAACCTACAGCGGGTAATTTTCCATTAACTTTATATAACCAACCAGAAGTAGCCTTATATTGTTTTTCTCTATCCCCATCAATCATGGCAAAATAGCAACTCCAGCCATAATCTTGGAAATCGTAATGTCCCTTGCCCTTTCCTTTAGTAAAGCCAGCCTTTTTCAAAGACTCAATTGTAGCATGGGCTGCTGTAGGTCCTTGTTTAAATCTATCAACATCCCACCCCTGGGATGGTTTGGCTGATGAACCTGTTCCGGGACGTAAGTAAGGGTCAAGACTGAACACTTTTACGGTTACGATTTCGGATAAGACATCGTGTTTATATCCTTTTATTTTTACCGACACAGTTATTTCCTCATCTTCATCAGGATTGCTTCCACCTCCTGTTTTAGACACTTTTACTAATACAGGTACTGGACGAATATAATTTTCTCCTGGTTCCGAAGTAATAGTAAATTCCCCAGTATTAGTAGGTATGAAGGTAACTTGCCCTTCCCTGTCAGTGGTTTTAGTTTCTTTTTCAAAAGTAACAGCCTTTCCTGCCAAAGGTACAAATTTTGTGCCATCAAATTGTTCCAATTTCGCTGTAAATTCTGATTTAACCTTTACTTCCTTTTGGGGAAGAATGAGTCGGGTTATTACAGGATCCCAGATTTCATCATCTATTAAAACTATTTCATCGTTACTATGCACTAAAGTGTCAGGAATAATCATTCCTCCTTGATTATTAACCATCCACTGCCAGCCTTCTTCACCGGCTATAGAAACGAGCAGGTTTTTATGAAGCTTATATTTGACCCCTGCATTATCCAAAGCAGTTTTAATAACCTCTAAAAGAGTAGTTTTACCTTCGATAATCTCAACTTCAGTACGAGGCAATAGTGTTTTCTGAGCTCCTTCTGCCCGTACAGAAATAAATCCCTTTTCTATAGATTTTGTAGAAAAAGAAATTTCTTTATCTTCATCTAAGACTCTTACTTTGCAAATATAATCTTTGCCCTCATCCAGCTTAAATCCATAAGTAATATTTCCCTGATTATCTGTTTGCCCTTGATCTATACAACATTTTTTCTGCCCATCTTCTACTAGGATACTGACTGGAGCATTCTTATATGTGGAAATACCATTTATAATATATTCCCCATCGCTTCCAATAACAGGGTCTATCTGAATCTCGGCATACACAGGCACGGTGAGAGATAATATCAGTAATATAACTAATAATGAACATAATATTTTCTTATTGGGCATATCCTTACTTCCTTTCTATCCACTAGTAATAAACAACTTATTAATGGGTGATTTTTATTACTAATCTGTTACTTCTACTACTATCGGTTTGCCTAAAATATTTCTGTTCTCCATATTATCCCATACAAAACCTTTCACCTGATAGCTTCCTGTTTCAGGAATTACAAAACCCCCAGCTAGTTCCTCACTTCCATTTGGCACAATATTTTTAGTAACATAACTATAATTAATCATCTTATTCTCTGTTTCTCTAAATAAAACAATTATTAATGTAGCCTCTTGTTCATTTCCCGAAATATTTTTAGCCTTAATTCTCAAATGAGCTTCATGACCTTTCTTAAAGTCGGCACTTCCTATTCTTTCTACTTCAAATTCTGGAATCATATAATACACAGTAACATTCATTGTTTTAGTATTTTGGGCCTTATCTGTGGCTGATATAGTAATAATGTTTCTACCCTTATTTAAATTTACAGTATATTCACCTTCTTCATTAGGTTTTAGCACTACATCACCTTGTTTCACAACAGGAACTACTTCATAATCTACATTATCTGTAACTTTTACCTTAAAGATTACTTGTTGAGTTTCTACTACTTGTCCATCTTCCAAATCTTTTAACGCTATTTTTGGTGCCATTTTATCTGTTCCGGAACTATCTTTTTCCCAATGATAAATAGAACCTTTACCATCCAAATAATAAATATATTGGGCTAAAGCGTATAAAGCTTGTTCATTTGCCATTCCGTTAAATTGTAAATCTCCTTCATTACTCACATGGGCAAAGCCCCTATGATTTTCTAATTCAAAACTTAGCAAAGCAGAAACCACATTTTTCCCGTTTATCGTAAATTCTTCTCCTGTGGGATCTATTCTATTCGTGCACAGTCCCATAAGTACTTGTGCACAGCTTTCAGAAGTGCTAGTACCCCAAGTTGCAAAAGAACCGTCCTCGCGCTGACTGAACCTTAGCCAATCTAAAGCTCTTTCTATTGCTGCTTGCACTTTGGGAAATTTATCATTGTTATATGGTGCTAAGGCTGTCAAAGCCATACCAGTCATATCTGAATCTGCATTATCTGCCCCATACACCCATCCTGCTTTTTTTCCATATTCAGTTTCTTCATTACTGCATTCTAATTCTAAGATCTTATTTATTATCTTTTCCCTGTTCCATTTTGCATTTGTCGGCACCTGATATTCTTGAGCATCTAAGGCAATTAAGCCATATACTAACGCATTTATACCCTGATTCTCTAAATCAGCATTGTATATTTTTTCGATTAAATTATATCCAGCTACATTTGTAGGATCTCCGCCCGCAGCTAAGACACCCAAAGTAATCCTTTCATATTGTGTAGGTTCTGAAAATTCTCCTTTATTATCTCTTACATATTGTTCAGCCTCTGCTAGATAATCAGCTGGGATTAATTCATCATTTCCTGTTCTTGCTAAACCTATTACTGCCCAATCAGAGCTATGATTATTATTTGGTGCAAGTTTGGCTGCTCCTGCTATTGCATTTTCAACCTTTTCACGGAGGGATATTACTTCAACTCTTTTTAATGAAATAATTTCCGATACATCTTCATCACATACTGTAATTGTTCCTGTGGCTTCTTCAAAGCCTTCTTTTGCTATTATATAGCTGTATTCACCAGCTTTTAATTTATAAGTTCCATCATCTTCTTCATCTACTACTTTATCTTCATCATCTTTTATTGTTATATTTGAGTCTATTACTAACTCACCTTTATCATCTTTGATTTCTAAAGAAACTTTATAGAGAATCGGTTCTTCTTTGTGATATGTTACTGTAAATGTTTTTTTAATTTCCTTGGCTTCTTTGTCTTTTGCAATAATTGTTATTTTATTGGGCCCTTCCTTTAAGATAGCAGTATATGTGCCATCTTCATTAAGCTCAATTACATCTGCTCCCAACTTAACTTCTTGTATGGAAATACCGGTACTCGTTGTTACTGTAAAGGTTACTTCCGGATTAATAACTATCTCCTCATCTTGAATTCCTTTTATTTCTATGCCTTCTCCATAGGCATAAACCTTTCCATTTGCTATAGTAAAAATTTGACCGTCAGCTATAGCCGGTGTAGCTCCACCATCTTTAGATTCCCATATTATCTCATGGGTATCCAGATCTATAGATTTTATCCCCTGATATTCCATTTCACCATTTACTGCCACACCGGCAAAAAGTTTACCATCGGCTATTACAGTCGAGTTAGTCCAATTACCAACATCAGCAATATTCCATATTTCATTTCCGTTTTCAGCATCATAACAAGCTACATTTCCTGTTCCATATCCCCACTGGGGACAACCACCGCTGATATATACGTATCCATTATGATAAGCTGGGGTAGCATCTGTTTGAGGGGCTTCAACTTGCCACTTTAAAGTTCCCGTTTCAGTATCTACTGCTGCTAATTGTCCTAATCCACCAAAATTATATCCTGAAATATATACTGTTCCATTAGCAATCGTTGGTGAACCACAAGCATTATTTCCATATTCTAAAGCATCAACAGCCCACTGTTCTTTACCAGTCTTCAAGTCTACACAATATAAATCTTTTTTTGCATTATACCGTTGATTCCAGCTTGTGAAATATACCTTTCCATCTGCATAACCGGGGGTTCCTTGAGCATATCCATCTTCATCTAATTCAAATTGCCACTTTATATCTCCTGTTTTTTCATCCACACAGTAATAGGTATGTCCATCCCAATTGCCTACCAATACATTCCCTTTTACTACTTTAGTAGAGCTATTACAAACGGGACCGTTAAGTCCGATATTCCACTCTTCGGTTCCATCTTCCGCTTTAAAACAAAATAACTTACTTCCTGCTCCTAAAAATATCTTCCCGTTATGATAAGACGGTGTGTGCCAACCTCCTAGCCCATCTCCCGGTACGTCTTTGCTCCATATTGTTTTACCTGTATTTTTATCCAAGCAGGTTAAACTTGTCCAACCCCGAGCATATACTTTATCTTTCACAACAATGGGTGAAGAGGAAACAGCACCATCAATATTCTCACTGTCCCATAATTTAACTAAGGAATCACATAGTTTTGCTGGTGATACCCCTGTATTGTGAGAATTAGCGCCGAATTGGGTCCAATTCTTGGCTGGGTCTAATTTTTCTTCTTCTGGAGATTCTTCCGGATTTTTATCTCCCCAGTGATAAATAGATCCTTTGCCATCTAAATAATAAAGATATTGGGCTAACCCATACAAAGCTTGTTCATTCGCCATACCATTTGGTTTAAAACCATAATCTTTAGTATGGGCAAAGCCCTCACCTGTCCGATAACTCAATAAAGCATCTATTAAATTCATATCACCCTTAGTAAATTTTTCTCCTATGGGATCTTCATTATTTAAACATAATCCCATTAAAGCTTGTACAATACTTTCGGGGCCGCCTGTTCCATATGCAGTTCTAAATTCCCCATCTTCATACTGAATTGCTGATAGATACTCTATTGCTCTAGCTATAGCTTCCTGTACTTGAGGATATTTATCATTATTGTATGGTGCCAAGGCTATCATGGCCATACCGGTCATATCAGGATCGCCATTGCTACCATAGAAGGCCCAGCCCCCTCTACCACCATCATACATAGAATTATCTTCATTACTGCACTCTGCGTCCACCAATACTTGAACTAATTTATCTCTATTCCATTCTGCATCTGCAGGTATTTTATATTCCCCTGCATCTAAAGCAATCAAACCAAAAATAAAAGCATTGTTACCTTGCCAAGCTAAATCAGCATTGTATATCTTTTCTATTAAATTATATCCTCCGATATTTGTGGGATCTCCTCCCGCAGCTAATATTCCTAAAGTCAATCTTTCATATTCAGTAGGCTTTCTAAATTCCCCATCATTAGCTTTTAGATATTCTTCCACATGTTCTAAATAATCAGCCGGTATTAGTTCTTCATTACCTGTTCTAGCTAACCCTACCGTTGTCCAATCAGAATAACTACCCTCAGCATATTGTGCTGCCTCTTCTATAGCAGCTTCTATTTCTGCTCTGTAATCTTTTAATTTCTTTACTTCTAATTCTTTTTCATTTTTACTAACTTTTAGATTTTCATAATACTTATTATTCTCGGAAAACATTAGCTCTATTTGATAATTCCCACAATCTACCCCTGCAGGTATCTCCAAACTTACCTTGGCTTTACCTTGATTATCAGTACTGCCTAATACAACTACCTTTTCATGCTCAGCAGTTTTATAATACTTATTTAACGCTGTATCCCATAAAGATAAATATAAATCTGCATCAGCATCATCGGGAGAATATACTGTGGCAGTGATACTATCACCGGCAATAACTTCGGATTTATCTAATGATAAAACCTCTTGAGCTGCTGCATAGGCTTCCTGTACGCCTAACATAACAAAATTACTCGGTAATAGTACATTACATACTAAAAACGCTAATATAATAAAAAATGAAATATATCTTTTACTATTCTTTATCATTTTTTCCCCTCCACTTATATTTATGATAATACTTTCATAACTTTAAATTTTGTCTTTTTTATTACACTATATTCCCCTCCTTTCTTGGGATAGAAACTATAATCATATTTTTACATTTTTATGGAAGTTAAAATCCTTACATAATTTGTACTAGAATAAAAAAATCCTTAGCTCAAAAGCTAAGGAATGAATGCCCATTTTTTCATACCTAATTGTATTTTTAGCAGTAATCTCTCCCTAGATCTTTGCTCACCATTCAGGCAGGTCTTCTGGCTCTCACATCATCCTCTTCCCTCATCTTCCCAGGAATTATCCCAGTGACATCAGTGGAGATTCGTCAGTGATTACAGCGGCGGGCCCGCATCGGATTTTAACCGATTTCCCTATTATCCCTAATCAAGGGCACCTAAAAGGTTTTTATTTGATTTTCACTTCCATATTATTCTTAACATACTCTTTTATTAAAGTAAACTTGCCTGCTTTCCTATTATACAAGTCTATTTTGCAATTTTATTTGCTTAGAATTCCAGTTTTCATGCTTGCTTTGATAAATATCACATATTTTTTAAAAACATTATTCTTATCCCTTTTTTCCTAATTAACAGTATTCCTTTTATCTTCTGCTAATTAGCACTAATGACGAGATAAGTAAAAAAGCCCCTATCCCTTGCAACTTGCTTAATCTCTCCCCCATTACTGTTAACGATAGAAAAGTGGAGAATAAGGGTTCCAGTAAGGAAATAATTGCTGCAGCAGTTACTGCAGTTCTTTTCAACCCTAATATAAATAAAATATAAGCTAAAGCTGTCGGCACTATACCTAAGTACAACAAAGCAAACCAAACCACTAGTGATGCGGTGTGTGGAATTTCTATACAGGGAAGAAGTAAAAAAGCACCTAAAGTAAAGGTTAAAGCAACTACTGTTAAAGGATCATAAAAGTTTAATAAATGTTTACCGGTAACAGTATAAATAGCATAAGAAAGTCCTGCTCCCAAAGCCAATAAATAGCCACCTAGATACCTTGCTTGTAAAGATATATCAATATTTCCAATATCCATAATAAGCGTTGTACCCATTATACTGAGAAGTAATACTGCAAAAATAAGGGGCTTGATCTTTTCCTTAATAAAAATTCTAGCTAAAATAGCTGAAAAGACGGGAGAAATGCAGATGGCAATTAAGGTAGCCGTTGATACCAGACTTAATCTTACAGCTGTAAAATATGTTACTTGATAAAGAGCCACAGCTAAACCATATATTAGAAAAAACTTTCCATGCTTTCTTTTTATACTAATAATTTTCTTATTTTTCATATAACAAACAAATAAAAGTAGGGGAGAAGCAAATACTAAACGCCAAGCTCCTATAGCCAAGGGAGATATGGAACATATATTAGAAATATACTTACTTGTGATACCAGCAGTTCCCCAGAATATAGCCGCTACTGCTATTAAAATGAAACTAGGGTTCACTTTCAATCACTCCTTCTTGCCTTGTTTAAGGAGTATTCTATTAAAAGTGAACCCTTTTTTCTTGGCTTAATATTTGATTTTTTTATCTAAATTACGGTTTTGTCTATATTGCCACGGCGATAGACCTTCATGTTTCTTAAATAATCTAGTTAAAGAAGATTGATGATTATATCCTACCAGTTGAGAAATTTCTAATAAATTAAAATCCGTTTCTACTAAGAATTCTTTAGCTTTTTCTAAACGTACCTTTTGTAGATAACTATTTGGAGTCATTCCCGTTTGATTATAAAACCACTCACAAAAATAAGTTTCATTAAAGTGCTCTAATTCTGCTAATTTTTTACTAGTAATCTTTTCATGATAATTTGCCTGAATATACTTTATAGATGCAGGTGCAGTTATTTCCTGCATAAAGCTACAAGCATAGTTTAGTAAATCTTGAAACCCTTGGGTATTAGTAGATTTATTGCCTGTTTGACTATATAATTCTTGTAAAATTAAAAACCGCAAAGCCTTCCATCTCTCATCAATCAGCTGATACTTTTCCTTTTCCACTTTTCGCTTATTACCCAGGAAATTAAGAGATGGAATATCTAAGACAAGAAATTCATTTCTACTAGCAGCATAAAAAGTATGAACGGCTTCCGGTGGTAAAAAGAATAAATGCTGCTCATCCAACTCCAAATCATATTTTTTTGTTTTGATATTTAAATTTCCCTGTAAAGGTAAAATTAATTGAGCAAAAGAATGGGCATGGGTAGAGGACTTGCTTGCATACCTTCTTCGTTCACATAAGATTCCCGCCATACTTGCTCCTTTCCCATAAAGTGCAAATGCAATCAAAAATAGACGAGCTAACTACTCGTCCTATTTTTCCTGCATCTCTTTATGTATTATAGATCCACCAATCCTAAACTAATATCTAAAGCCTCATTGACCTTTTTTAAAGTATCATCATCTAAAGATGATACTTTTTCTCTGAGGCGCTTTTTATCTATAGTGCGTATTTGTTCCGTTAAAACAACAGAATCTTTTTCTAAGCCACACAATCTGGCTGGCAGTTCTACATGGGTAGGTAACTTAGCCTTAGATACTTGGCTTGTAATGGCGGCAACAATAGTAGTTGGACTATATTGGTTGCCAATATCATTTTGGATGATTAATACAGGGCGTGTTCCCCCCTGTTCCGAACCTACTACGGGACTTAAATCTGCATAGTAGATATCCCCTCTATTAATTTCCATCAGCAGCACTCCACTAATTTCTTTTTAATAACAACACTTGCTTCTTCCTCGTAACTAAAAGCCTCCTGGGCCAGGGAAAGGTTTAGAGCTGCCATTTCTTGATAACCTTTACGCAATTCTTCTCTCAAACGACTCTTTTTCCTTTCTTCTAAGTAAAAACGCATAGCTTCCCGTATCAATTCACTACGATTTTTATTTTCTATAGTAATAAGATCATCTACTTCTTCTAGCAAGGTAACAGGCATACTGATCATGATGCGCTTGCTCTCACCCACTAAAACACCCCCGTCAGGACAGAAACATTATTATCCACTGTGTACTTGCATGCTATATCATTATATATATTATCCATATATACAGTCAATATATTTTAGCTTACTAAGCTAGCTATTATTACAGGTAAATTCTGGGTACACGTTCCGAGATCATACAAGTTACTTCATAATTTATGGTACCCAAAATCTCCGCTAATTCATCCACAGAAATAAATTCTTTGCCATCATGCCCAATTAACGTCAGCTTTTCTCCTTGTTTTAAGATCGGTTCAATATTTGTAACGTTAACCATGCATTGATCCATACAGATTCTTCCTACTAGCGGTACCCTTTGTCCTCGACAAATTCCTTGAACTTTACCTGACAACAGCCTGGAGTATCCATCAGCATAACCTATAGGTAACGTTGCTATGATGGCTGCACTATCCGTAACATAACGTCCTCCATAACTAATGGCAGTCTGAGGCGGTACTTCTTTAACATAAGCTATTTTAGCTCGCAAGGAAAAAACCTGACGCAGATCTAATCTTTCTAGGTGGACCTCATCTGAAGGTTTGAGACCATAAAGAATAATTCCTGGTCGCACCATATCAAAATATGCCTCGGGATAGTCAATAATAGCTGCACTATTAGCTGCATGTTTAATTTTAAAAATATGTCCTGTTTTTTTCTCAATTTGACTTACAAAATCTTTAAACTTGTTAAGTTGTTCCCCAGTATAAGTTTTATCTCTTTCATCAGCTTTAGCCAAATGGGTAAAGATTCCTTCCACTGCCAAGCCGGATAAATCTAGTATTTTTTCAATTTGTGCAAGGTAATGCCCATTGGTTTGAAATCCAATGCGCCCCATACCGGTGTCAATTTTTAAATGTACTAGGGCCGTTTTTTTCTCTCTTGTAGCTATTCGTGAAAGTTTCTGCGCTTCCTGCAAGGAAAAAATGGCAAGGGTAATATCATGCTGTAGAGCTCGTTCATAATCTGCTTCCGGAGTCCATCCCAGAATCAGAATGGGCTTGGTGATTCCCCCCTGTCGCAACTCTACGGCTTCATTCATAATGGCTACAGCAAATCCATCTGCTCCCTCTCGGCCTAGTGTTTTAGCAACCTGCAAAGCCCCATGCCCATAAGCATTAGCTTTTACTACAGCCATCACTTTGACAGTTGGTCCTACTAAACGTCTTACCTCTTTATAATTATGCCTAATATTTTCTAAATTTATTTCTGCCCATACGGGCCGTTGTCCTTCCACTCTCCCTCGCCTCTCTTTATTCTTTTACAGCTTCCAATTCTTTTAAAACTAAGGGGATTTTTTCAAGAATATCGCTAGCTATTACTCCCCGCATCCCCTTTTCTTCTGCCAATATATCACCTATTAAACCATGAATATATACTCCCAGATAAGCAGCTTTGAGGGGTTCAATTCCTTGAGCCACAAGGCCTCCAATAATTCCTGCCAGCACATCTCCTGCACCTGCTGTGGCCAATGCGGGACAACCTGTGGAATTGATATAAACATGTCCCTGGGGAGATGCAGTAACGGTGGCAGCTCCCTTTAATACAACGATGGCATCTAAGCTTTTTGCAGCTTCTCGGGCAACTTCCACCCTGTTTTCCTGAACTTCTTTAGCAGTAATACCTAATAGTCTCCCCATTTCTCCGGGATGAGGTGTTAATATCAGGGGACACTTTTTAGCCTTGATTATATTCACATCTTGGGCCAATACATTTAAGCCATCGGCATCAACCACTACCGGCTCTTCCGTATGTGCCAAAACCTTTCCCAATAGATCATAGATGTCCGGATGAGTAGTCAGACCCGGACCAAAAACTACGGCCTTCTTGCGTTGCAATATTTCCCTAATATCCGGCCAAGCAGCAAAAGCTAAGGTACCATTAGGGGTTTCTGTTAATCCTTTTGTAATAGTTTCCGGTAATGAAATATCAAAATGGGGTGCTACCGAAGAGGGTAAACAAGTGGTAACCATACCTGCCCCTGAGCGTAGCACGGCTTTAGTGGCTAACCAGGCGGCACCTATCATTCCCACAGAACCGGCTATAACTAAAACATGCCCAAAAGTGTTCTTAAAACCCTCCCGCTCCCGCGGGGGGAGAAGTCCTTGTACTATGTTTTCATCCACATAATACTGCTCATAATCCAAAAGTTCCAGGACTTGAGAGGGAATGGAAATATCAATAACAGCTAATTCTCCCGCTAGTTCCTTTCCGGGGTAGATAACAAGTCCCCGTTTGGCCCAGGCGAAAGTTACTGTATATTTAGCCTTAATACAAGGTTCCCCTACCTTACCTGTATCAGCCTCTAAACCCGAAGGCACATCAATAGCTAAAACCGGACAAGAACTTTCATTCACAGTTGTGATTGCTCGCTTCACATTTCCTTGAGGGCTTCCTTTAAAACCTGTACCAAAAATTCCATCTATCACTAATTGGGATTGATTTAAGCTTAATTTTAAGAGATAAAAACTATTGTCATCCTTAAGAAGATGCCATTTTATACCTGCTTCCTTCACAATTTCCCAATTTGCCAAAGCATCCCCTTGAAACTGGTCCGGGTCAAAAAGCAGAAACAGCTTGACATCTACGCCCAGCTGTTTAAGATGGCGAGCTGCAACTAGAGCATCACCACCATTATTGCCCTTTCCTACCAAAATAATAGTATTAAAAGACTCCCTTTGTCCGTATACCTCAATTGCTTTTTGAGCCACAGCTCGCCCAGCATTTTCCATTAATAACATTGAGGGTATGCCTATTTCTTCTATTGTCCAAGCATCTAAACCTTTCATTTCTGATCCGGTGACAATCCTCATTCTTTATCCTCTCCAATTGCCACAGCCACAGCATAATCACGGCTGTGGGATATACTAACTTTTATATAACTTATTCCTTTAGTTTGAAGAATCTTCTCCATTTTTTCTGTAAAGTAAACCCGGGGACATCCTAATTCATCGGGGATTATTTCCATATCATGCCAAGATACTTTACGTAAGCCCGTTTCTAGACACTTCACAATAGCCTCTTTAGCGGCAAAGAAACCGGCTAATGATGGTATAGGGTTTTTTTTACTACAACAATAGGCCTTTTCTCGTGAGGAAAGCAATCTATCCCAGAGGGCAGGCTGTCGCTGTACTGCTCTTTCTATACGTTCTAATTCAATGATATCAGTACCTATATATAACATGTACACCTCACCTAACTAATTGCCTCCGTGCCTTTTTTCAACCCAGTTCCCCCTGAATAACATGGGCAATTTGTCCCACAATTTCCTTTAATTGTTCTTCATCTTCACCTTCAGCCATTACTCTAATCAGAGGTTCTGTTCCGGAAGGCCTAACCAAAACCCTCCCAGTATCGGTAAGGAGCTTTTCACCTTCCTCAATAGCAGATAGAATTTGTGGATTCTCATCCCAACCTGTTTTATCTTTTACTCTCACATTGACAAGCACTTGAGGTAATACTTTCATTTGACTAGCTAAAGCACTTAAAGGTTGTCCTGTTTCCTTTAATACTTCTAAAAGCTTGAGAGCCGTTAAGACCCCATCTCCCGTAGTACTATCCTCCAAGAAGATAATATGGCCTGATTGTTCTCCCCCTAGTACCGCTTGAGTCTCTTGCATTTTTTCTAAAACAAAACGGTCCCCCACTTTAGTTTCGTACACTTTAACTTTAGCTTTTTCAAAGGCTTGCTTTAAGCCTAAGTTGCTCATTACAGTAACTACAATTTTATCTTGTAAGCGCTGTTTTTCTTGGAAATAAAGACCACATATGACCAAAATCTGATCACCATTTACCAATTGCCCTTGTTCATCTACAACTATTAGTCTATCAGCATCGCCGTCATGAGCTAATCCCAGGTGAGCCCCAAAGCGCAGTACTGCCTTTTGTAATTCTTCAGGATGGGTGGAACCACAGTTGTGGTTAATATTAAGACCATCGGGCATATCAAACAAACTGATAACTTGTGCCCCTAATTCCTGAAGAATTCTGGGTGCTACATGATAAGCTGCCCCATTGGCACAATCTAGCACAATTTTCATCCCTTGTAAATCCGTTTTAACAATACTTTTAAGATACTTTATATAAAGGTCTTCCGCCTCAACGAAAGAAATAATCTGACCTAAATCACTGCCTGTAGCCCGAGGTAATTTTTCCACCCCTGCTGCAATTAAGTTTTCTATCCTTTCTTCCAACTCATCAGCAAGTTTAAAACCCTGAGCATTAAAAAACTTGATGCCATTATCAGGGGCCGGGTTATGGGATGCGGAAATTACAGCTCCGGCCTTTGTACCTAATGTCCTTGCCAGGTAAGCCACTGCTGGAGTGGGGATGACTCCGGCTTGATACACATCTATTCCTGCAGAACAAAAGCCCGCAGCCAAAGCCCCTTCCAGCATGGGTCCAGAAAGCCTGGTATCTCTACCTATAACCACTGAAGTTCGTTCAGAATCTTGTTTGAAAATATATCCTGCAGCCCTTCCTAGCTGAAATGCCAGTTCGGGAGTTAAATCATCGTTTGCCAGTCCTCTTATCCCATCAGTACCGAATAATTTAGCCATATGTTTATCGAGCTCCCTCCTTTGAGTTTAACTTTTCTTCGCTTATTGTTACTTTAACAGTGCTGGGCTGTACTTTCATTACTTGAATGCTATCCTTTATATCAACGCTAATTTCTAACTCATGGGTTCCTATTCCCAGGTCCTTAACATCTACTAAGGCTATAATGTTATCTGATTTCAAATTTTCAACTTCACTTTTAGATCCTTTAACAGAAATAGTAACTTTCTCAGGATTCAGGGCAACTTTTTTCCCTTCTGCCTGATTTTGAACAGTAATTGGTATCTCGCTAAAATCTTTGCTCATCACTTCTTGTTCCATCTGAATAATTACTTTAACGTAAGGCTCGTACAACAATTTTATCCCTTCGGGAGCATCAAGGGGTACCTGAGCCACAAAACTCCCTTCCTTCCCGGTAATATCAATGGCCTGAGTTTGTACCTTTTCTATAGACAATAATTTTTCGTAAGGCCCAGTTATTCTCACTATTTCCGGTTCTAATACAACTCTGGAAACTTTCCAATTTTGTTTGGGATTACCCACGATAACAGATTTAACAGCTACTGTTTTGGTAGGTATATTTTGAATTACCGGTACATAAACCTGTACATTTTGGGGACTTATTTCAATTTGTTCATTGGCAACCTGTTCACCTTTGTTATTTACTAAATATACCGGCAAAGTTAAGGTCAAATTGTCCGTAGCCTGATTTAAATCTACTGTTACTTGGGCTTTCGTGAGATTTGACAACAGCTTTTCAGGACCCCTTACCACTACTTGTGAGGGAGTCAAAACCGGTTCAAAGCTAGAATAACCCTGGGCTACTGTATTCACGTTCTTCACTATAATAGGCAGTTGCTTCTCCTTGATGACATCTATAGTTAATAACACATTATAGGAGTCAACACTTACTAGTTCGACGCCCGAGGGTAGAACTATATTAACCCGATATTCCTTTTTCCCTACTTGAGCATCTTGCAGGTCTACAGTAGCTTTTATATCCTCAGGAGATAGGGTAGTAATAACAGAACTGCGCCCTTTAACTTTAACGTTCACACTCTCCTGATTCTCACTTATTATCAACCCGTCTTGTAATCCGTGATAAGTAACAGTTACCTGTAAATTTTTGTCAATAGCAGGGTTTTGTACATTGGTAACATAAAACCATAATAATATTGCTAACAGGATAGATGTAACTTTATAAACTACATTTCTATTAAATATCTCCTGCATACTAAGACCTCCAGTTAAACAGTGACGGTGTATGATGTTGCTTGGTCTGGAGACGCTTATTTAATATCTCTTTCAAAGTATTTTCATCTAAATACCTGGTCAACCTGCCTTCTTCTGCAACAGACATTACTCCTGTTTCTTCAGAAACGATTACGGCTATAGCATCCGACTGTTCCGTTAAACCTAATGCCGCCCGATGTCTGGTGCCTAATTCCTTGCTTAGATTAGGATTCTCAGAAAGAGGTAAAAAACAGCTGGCTGCAATTACTCGATCTCCCCGAATAATTACAGCACCATCATGTAAAGGACTCTTGGGAATAAAAATGTTAATCAAAAACTCTGATGATACTATTCCATCAATTTTAATACCCGTTTCCACAAAATCGTTGATACCCGTTTCCCTCTCCAGAATTATTAGAGCACCCTCGCTTTTTTGGGAAATAGTTTTTACAGCTTTTACAACTTCATTAACCATCTTTTGCAAAGCTTCATCATTTAACATCACCATGGGACGAGCAAAAAATTTACCTCTTCCTAATTGTTCCAGGGCACGGCGCAACTCAGGTTGAAATACTATAGGCAAGGCAACTACCAGTACTGTCTGCAATTGTTCAAGAATCCAACCAAAAGTTCTGAAACCAACCCATTCGCTGATTACAGATGCAAGAATGAGGACAACTAATCCTTTGATAAGCTGTACAGCACGAGTACCTTTAATAATCATCATCACTTTATAAATTACAAAAGCTACTATTAAGATATCTATTATACTTATAAAACTAAATGCTTCTAATTGTTCTCTCCACAAATGAATTACCTCCAGCTGTACAGACTATTAACTGTTTTCGACAGTTATATTTGAATTCCTTTATATCTTCCTTTATAATTTATCCTTTGCTACTGCTAGTAATTACAGTTTTTCCATAAATACTATTTAATCTATATTATAGTATTTTCCAGAATGTTATGGTATTATTTTCCTGAACATGAAATTTTTTATCTTGTTTTTTATTAATACCCTTAATATGTTATAATGAACATCTTCCGTATATGATTAGTTGATGATATAATGTGATGAGATTTAGGAAGGGAAGGATTAGATGAAGCAAAAATGGTTACTACCACTTACTATTGTTTGTATAATTTCCAGCTTCTCACTAGCTTTCCAATTAAAAATATTAAATTACAGCTCTAATTCCAATCCTCTTAGTGAAAAAAACACTAATTTAGTTACTATTATTAACGATTTAGAAGCTGAAATTAAGGAGCAGGAAAATCAAATAGAAAAAATACGTAATGATCTTAGTACCTTACAAAATCAACAAGTTGAAGGGGAACTACAAGAACTTCAGGATGAACTGCAAAAAGTAAAGATTTTATCGGGCCTAACTCCCGTTTCAGGTAAAGGTATAGTTATCACAGTAGATGATTATAGCCAGGGGTTACAGGCTAATCCTAATGATGATCCAAACAAGTATATTATACACTATGAAAATTTATTAAACATAGTAAGTGAATTAAAAGTTGGAGGGGCTGAAGCAATCTCTATTAACGACCAAAGACTTATTACAACTTCGGAAATTCGTTGCGTGGGTAATGTCATTCTGGTTAATACAACCCGTATTGCTCCACCTTTTGAAGTACGTGTTATTGGCAGTCCTAAGATTCTTGCAGAAATCATTAACAATGGAGAATTGGAAATATTAAGAACCTCTAATTTTCCTGTCACTTTAGAAGAACAGAATGAAGTTATTATTCCTGCGTATAAAGGTGAATTACAATTTAACTATTCCCAAGCTGTAAAGGGGGACTAAATATGTGGTTATTACCACTTTTCGGACTAATTATTGGTGCTATTATCGGGTCAACAATACAGTATCAAATACCAACCATCTACATTAAATACATGTCTATCGCTGTTCTGGCCAGCTTTGATTCGGTTTTCGGAGGAATACGAGCAGTAATAGAAGAAAAATTTGATGGCACTGTATTGTTAACAGGTTTCTTTACTAATGCCATGTTAGCTGCATTATTAGCTTATTTAGGAGATCGCTTAGGTGTAGATTTATACTATGCTGCTGTTTTTGCCTTTGGAGTACGTCTCTTTCAAAATTTGGCCAATATCAGGCATAATCTTTTATTAAAATTCCGGAATTACAGACAGCACAAAAATATGGACTGAGGTGAAAACTATGAAAAAATCCCGCTGGCAGGTGCCGTTAACGCTGGTCTTTATTTTTATGGGTATCTTGATTTCCCTACAGTTTCAAGCTCAAAGCCGCATTGCCAGCGATCTGACCATGCAAAGAACGGAAAATCTTATTGCTATGGTCCGCGGTTTATCTGACAAAAGACAAAAATTAGCTGTGGAAATTGTAGATTTAAACCAACAACTGCGTTCACAAATGGAAAGTTATCGCGACGAAACAAAATTAAAAACTAATCTCAAAGCAGAGTTAGACAAACTCAATATCCTTACAGGAAATACGCCCCTTGAAGGCTCCGGTTTGACAATTACTATCAGTCAAAATATGCCTGTTCTCTATATAGATTTAATTCACATTACTAATGAATTATGGGCTGCAGGAGCTGAAGCTATATCGATTAATGAATATAGAATAACAAACAATACCTCGATTTTTTTCGGAGAAGAAGAACTATCCAATGTAATTACTGTTAACAATCATAGATTATCTTTTCCCATAATAATAAGGGCTTTAGGGGATTCTAATAATCTGGAAAAAGGGTTAACTATGCCCGGAGGAATTATGGACAGATTAGCTTTATTTAATGCTTATCCCTTTCTGGAACAGGCTGAATCTTTAACGATTCCGGCTTCGCAAGATGTTCACTATAATTACTTCCTAAAAGAATATAAGCCTCCGGAAAATGAACCCGCAATAAATACTGCAGATCCTCACATTCCTGATAACCCTGCTTCTCTTAGAATTTAAATAATTTAAATAAAAAATAAAAAAAATGCCGGTTAACGGCATTTTTTATTTTCATTTTTAGGCAAAAATCTTTGGTCCATCAACCTGAGTTAACTTGCGGAACTCCTCTGTCAACATAGTAGTTATTGGACCTGGAATTTCTCCCCCCATAGCCCTACCGTCAACTTGTGATACAGGAACTACTTCTGCTGCTGTTCCTGTTAAGAAACATTCATCAGCTACATAAATATCATGACGGTTAAAGAGTTTTTCCTCTACGGGAATACCTTTTTCCTTGGCAACCTCTATAACAGTGTTACGTGTAATACCTTCTAAAATTCCTGCATAAGGAGGAGGTGTTATAACTACACCATTTTTAACAATAAAAATATTATCTCCTGTACATTCTGCCACATAGCCATCATGATTAAGTAATATAGCTTCTGGCTTACCCGCCAAGTTCGCCTCAATTTTAGCTAAAATATTATTTAAATAATTTAAAGATTTAATTCTAGGGCTTAAGGCTTCATTTATAGTGCGTCGGGTAGCTGCTGTGATTAATGTTAAACCCTTTTGATAGAGTTCCGGCGGATACAATTTTATTTTAGAAGCAATGATGGCTGTGAAACTACGTGAACATTTTAAAGGATCTAAACCTAAATCACCTTTACCCCGAGATACAACTAATCTTATGTAGGCATCCTTTAAATCATTCTTTCTGCAAGTTTCTAAAACTGCTTCCAGCATTTCTTCTTTGCTCTCATTAATTTCTAAAGCTATAGAACGAGCAGAATCATATAATCTATCCAAATGTTCTTTTAGCTTAAATACTCGGTTATTATAAGCTCTAATGCCTTCAAATACGCCATCGCCATAAAGAAATCCATGATCAAAAATGGATATTTTAGCCTCTTCTTCCGGAACAAATTTTCCATCCATATAAATAATTAAACTCATCTCTTCTTGCACCTCTTTTTCTAATACTATTAAATTAAAAGCGCCCCACTGCAATAGCTCCCATTTTTGTAGCTACATCCTTTAAAGTAGGTACTATATTTAATTTTTGTAAGGTTCCTGCTTCCTTATGAAGTAAATGCATCATATTATAAATTTGCCATTTTCTTTGTTCTGAAACAGTTGGAGCCAAACTTGAATTATCTAATTCTGCCTCATTAATAATGCTTATTCCCGTATCTTTCGACATTAATGTTTGAAGTTCCTGCATTTTACTCCCTAAATATATATTTATTTTAGCCCAATTATTAGTAACATAGAACTCGGCCATATAATTATTTTTTTCCCTCATATTGCTGTTATTTCTTTTTTCTTTGATAAAATAATAAAATGTGTTTTTCCCTAAATATTCTTTATAAACGGCATGATTATTTAGATATGATAACAAAAGCTCTTTTTCTTCCGCTTTAATAATAGCAGAAACTGCCTGCTTTTTGCTTAGCAAGTTATCCCAAGGTGTATTTGTATCATCTTTCCCTGTTAAAAGGACACTGACGCATAAATCTCCTACTGATAAATAGTGTTTTTTAGGTACCGATAATTGGTGTCCTAAATTCTCGGCAAAAAACTTTTCTATTTTCAAGAGATTTCGTGTTTTTTGGGAATATACTAATAATTTTTTCTCAGTTAAGATAAATTCTGCAATTATACTATCAGTAATTTTAAATTCTTCCCAAGCTTTTTCCATATTTATTAGATATTTGTAACGCAGAACTCCCTCTGTTTCTCCTGTTAAAATGATATCGGGATTTGCTTCTAAACACTTCTGTATAATATTTTGCTGATTATGATTATACATAGAACAAAACACATTATAGTTAAACGGATTTTCCGGGTGCCCACCATTTATAGGTTCTTTTGTTACCTCTGTAAAAGCTACAACCTGAAAAAACCCCTCTTCTCTACAGAGCTTCATATTATAGGTTATTTTATAGACTTCATCCTCAGGGGTTAATAATATAACATAAGTAACCAAAGAAAGCTGTTTTTCCTTATTTTGTATTTTATCAACGCCACTAGCTATAAAGTTGCATTTTTCATATTTTTTCAGTTTTTCATAAAAATAATCTCTTTTATCACCAATCTTTTGCTGACTATCATATGTTAATAAATCATACATAAGCTGACAATCTAAGCGTCTTAGGGCTGCCATATAAATATTAGCAAAGCCCACAATACTTAAGCTTCGTGGAAAAAATTTATTCAGTACAGGTTTTCTATCTATTCCTTTGATATCAAGCTTAAATAAAAATCTATTGGGCTGGAATGAATCAGGAACTGCACTGTTAAATCTAATATTCTGTTGATAAGCATCCTGAATAAAAATAACAGCCTCCAGTAAGCTAATTTGCAAAGCATTCACAGGAAGAAATCTTTTCCACTCTTCTTTGCTATTTCGATACAATTCTATTACATTACATTCCTTAATACCTCTACAATCAAAATATAATTGATAGTCATGAATTTCTAACCTTTTCCGCCCCTTTTTCCAAATTATCATCAATCTACATTTTCCTTCAGCTCTATCTGAAGTCGAAAAAGCTTTATAAAATCTTTTCTGGCAATTTTGCAAATTATCTTGCTCAAATATTTGTAGACAATGATCTGTACATCTTGCTAAGCCGTACTTGTCCAGAAAAGCATCCAATTTTTCCGCCTCCTACCGTTTTATAAAACTTTTCTCTAAAAAGCTGAACTTTCCTTTAATCAAAATCCCCTAAATTCCTGCACATTTCGTGATTTTTGCAGAGTTTTGTCGGGAAAAGCAAAGGGAAGGCCTTAAGGCCTTCCTTTTATTTAAAGTATACTAGCTGAGAAAATCAGACTAATAGGTAAGAATTTCACCGTTATACACTTTTGTTTCTTGCCCGTTTTCCCATGCTCTTTTTCCATTAATCCAAACATGTCGAACTCCCTCGGAAAAAAGTGTGGTATCTTTCCTAGTAGCTTTATCGATAATTTTTTCTGGTTCAAATAATACTAAATCCGCTTTATACCCGGGAGCGAGTATTCCTCTATTTTCCAACCTCAGTCTTTTGGCCGGTAAGGCCGTCATTTTATGTACAGCTTCCTCCAATGATATAATCTGTTTTTCTCGCACCAGTTTTCCTAATACGCGGGGGAAATTACCGTAAGCTCGGGGATGTATGGCTCTACCTCCTGTATATATTCCTGTATCACTGGCAAAGAAAACCTGAGAATGGGCAGCTGCCCTGGCTAAATTCTCTTCAGACATAGAATGACTAAAAGGATTTCTACCAATATCAGTGCTGGAATACGTATAAGGATATACATCAGCAGTAATATCCAGACCGGAAGATTTTGCTTCCTCCAACATTTTCAACATATTGGGGAACTTGGACCAATTTCTTTTATAACCGGCTTTAATATGGCTATACTGAACTGGTACCCCCGCCTTATTTCCTATCTCAATAGCTTCCGCTAAAGCAGATTCTACTTGATCATATTCGCTGCGAATATGTGTTGCATAAAAGCCCTTATACTCCTTAACAACCTGACAAAGTTCAATTATTTCTTCCGTGACAGCATAATTTTGGGGCCAATATTCCAAACCGATTGATAGCCCAAGGACCCCGGCTTTAAAACTTTCTGCCAAATGTTCCTGCATACAAGTAAGTTGGGCAGGCGTAGTCTTCCCCGGTTTCCTACCACCCATAGCTAGTTCCCGTAATGATCTGTAGCCCATCAACATGCCATAGTTAATAGAAAGCCCCGGCATAGTCTCTAAAAATCCCCGAATATCTTTGGGTGAATTTCCACAATTGCCTCCTACTTGTGTTGTAACCCCTTGAGATAAGAAAGGGGCCAAGCTTTCCCCACTGTGAACATAATCCTCTGTATGAGTATGAATATCAATAAAACCCGGAGACAGTGTAAGCCCTTCTCCATCAATTATTCTAACGCTGGGGGGAAGAGGAAAATCTCCTAAAGCGCTTATTTTATCACCTTTTACAGCCAGCTTCCCTTGATATGCCGGCTTTCCTGTTCCATCTATAATCCAAATATTATCAATTATCCAATCACATTCTGGCGGCTTAGGTTTATCTTTCTCTTCACCTGTTTTGGTTAATACCTTACGAGTACCGCAACTAGCTGATAAGAGTGTTGATACCGTTAAAGCGCCCATTCCTAGTATAAATTGACGTCTCGTTATCATTTATATTCGTGCCCTTTCGACATTATAATGTTCTGCTATTTGCTAATTCGGCATGAATATATAAAAACCTGCAAAAATTTTTTAAGATTTCCTTACAGTTCTTAGAGCTAGCAACCTGAACACCCGCTGCATCCACCGCTACATGAACTGGAACCGGAAGATGTTTCTCCCCCTCCTCCTTTTCCCATCAGGTTACAGCGCTTAAAAATAGGTTCTATCTCTTTACTGCCACATTTTTCACAAACAACGTTTTTCCTTTCGGCAAAACTTAACTGTTTACTAAAGGTATTACCGCACTCCCGGCAACGCAAATCATAACTAGGCATTATTCAATTCCTCCATTCTTTTCCTTCTATAATAATAATATACTAATTAACAAGAAATACTAGGTACAATACTAAATTTTATCAAGGTATGAAATGTTTAACTTTATTAAAAGAAAATTACATTACTTACAATTGGATAAAGCTAACTCCCAGAAAACCTCTCAGACAAATTCTCCAGGACTTGCTAAGGATCAGCTTTTATCTTCTGATCTTGTAAACAATATTAAAACTTTGCAATTCATATTTGGGCAGAGTAACGATATTATTTACCGGTCCTTAAAAATAGGTCAAGAATGGGGTAAAACTGCCGTCTTAATCTTTATCGATGGTATGACTGATAAATCTATTATTAATGAGAATATCATCAAACCCTTGACTTATGACATTCAAATGCTGCATTTTGCTAGTGCAAAATCCGACTCAGATGTGGAAACCATTAAAACTAACTTAATCTCTGTAGGAGAAGTCAAAGAAATAAAAACTATCGGGGAGGCTGTCACAGACTGTTTAGAAGGGAACTCAATTTTACTTATTAACGGTTATGCTCAAGGTCTATCCATTTGTACTAAAGGCTGGGAATCTCGGGGTATTCAAGAACCTAAAACTGAAGCAGTAGTACGTGGACCTAGAGAAGGTTTTACAGAATCCCTGCGCTCTAATACCGTTTTACTACGGCGTAAAATTATGAATTCTAATTTAACCTTTGAAACCTTAAAATTGGGGGAATTATCTCAAACCTCCATCTGCATAGCTTATATCAAAAGTCTTGTTATGCCCGGTTTAATCGACGAACTAAAGTCACGACTGGAAAAAATAGAAATCGATGCTATTCTGGAATCGGGGTATATTGAAGAATTTATCGAAGATGCCCCTTTCTCTCCTTTTGCTACTATAGCTAATTCTGAAAAACCCGATGTTGTTGCTGCTAAAATCTTGGAAGGAAGGGCCGCTGTATTAGTTGACGGTACACCTTTCGTACTCACTGTTCCCATGCTCTTTATAGAGAGCTTCCAAAGTGCCGAAGACTATTATTCCCGCCCTTACTATGTCAGCATTGTCCGCATACTCAGATTTCTTTCTTATTTAATTACAATCCTGGCACCAGCAATATATGTTTCTTTGAGCAGTTTTCATCAAAGTTTGTTACCCACTGCCCTTCTTTTAACTATGGCTCAAGCTCAGGAAGCCACCCCTTTTCCCTCCTTTGTAGAAGCATTTGGGATGGGTATAGTATTTGAGATTTTACGTGAAGCCGGTATCCGTTTACCTCGTCCCGTAGGTCAAGCTATTAGCATTGTGGGAGCCTTAGTTATAGGTGATGCTGCAGTTTCAGCCGGATTAATCGGCGCTCCTATGGTTATTGTAGTAGCTATAACTGCTATTTCTTCCTTTGTAATTCCTCCGCAAGCTGATTCAGGTGCTATACTACGCTTTTATCTGCTACTTTTAGCAGGAGTATTAGGGGCCTTTGGAATTTTATTTGGTCTAATAAGTATTCTGATACATCTTTCCACCCTGCGTTCTTTTGGGGTCCCTTATTTTTCTCCCCTCACACCTTTAACTCCCCGTAACATGAAGGATTCTTTTATCCGCTTGCCCTGGTGGTCTTTAACTACCCGCCCGGCCGGTATCGGGCAAAAAGATGAAAAACGCATTGATAACAACTTAAGGCCTAAGCCACCCCAATAATGTGGAAAATATAACAGAGGTGAAATTGTGAAAAGACAGCATACTAATAACTTATTGTACTTATTTATACTCACATTCTCCTTGTTTTTAATGGGTTGTTGGAGCTATCGAGAATTGAATACCAAAGCTTTAATTGCCGGCATAGCAATTGATAAAGCTCAAAATCCGGAATTAATAGAAGTAACAGCACAAATAATAAAACCGGGAATGATGAAAACAGCACAACAAAAGAGCTCTTCTGAAGGTGGTACTACTACCGGTAAGCCTGTATGGAATATTAAAGGAGAAGGTCGAACTGTTTTTGAAACCCTTAGAAAAGCCACCCATATTAGTAACCGCAAACTCTTTATTGCCCATAACAGAATACTTATTTTTAGCGAGAGCTTAGCTAGGGAAGGCATTAAAAAACATTTAGATTTCTTCATCCGTGACCATGAATCATACCCTACCATCTGGATAATTATTTCCCAAAAAAAAGCTAGTGCTTTATTAGATACAACAACTCAATTAGGCAATGTTCCAGCTTTTTCCCTAGCTGAATCCATCGAAGATGAGAGAGCTACTTCCCAAGCTCCCATAGTAGACCTTCATGATTTCTCAAAGAAGTTACTAAATAAAACTGCCTGTCCCATTGCCCCTCTAGCTACGGTAATTAATGTAGGTCAAGATAAATATGCAAAATTTGGTGGCACCGCCATATTTAAAGGGGATAACGTAGTAGGGAAGCTTAATAACCGAGAAACTAGAGGTATGCTCTGGGTTATCAACAAGGTAAAGAGCGGAATCATTGTTGTTAATTGTGCTGATGGAAAGGCAAGTTTGGAAATCATGTCTGCTCAAAGTAAAATTGAACCACAAATTATAGATAACAAGCTTCACCTTACTATTCAAATTAAAGAAACAAGCGCCTTGGGAGAATATGGCTGCAACGAAGACCTCTTTTCGCCAGCTAATATTAAAAAAATGGAAGATCAACAAAATTTAATAATCTACAACGAAATTAAAGATGTTATTACTAAAGCCCAGGAATTAAACACTGATATTTTTGACTTTGGAGGTGCTTTCCAACGCAAATATCCTAAGTTGTGGAAAAGCCTCGAAGATAACTGGGATGAATATTTTCCCCAAATCGAAATTTCTATCCAAGTGACATCAAAATTGAAACGAACCGGTCTCTCAAAGTTTATCCCGTAAAATAGTTACATTGTAGGATCTATATTATTAATAAGGGGTTAGCCAAAATGGAGCAGCTTGAAAAAGGGAAAATATCCACAAGTCAATTGATCTTATTAACTATGGGGTTACTCTTCGCCTCTCAACAAATTTTAGCTTCCATATTTGCTATAACTATCAAAGATGGATGGTTGGCTGTACTTCCCGCTCTGCTAGAAGGCCTCGCCCTCATTATCATTATTGGAGCCTTAGTTCATAAATTTCCCCATAAGAACCTTATCGCCATAAATGATCTTGTTTTTGGTTCCTTCTTTGGTAAAATTGTTTCCTTACTATATTTATGTTTTTTCTTAAGTATAATATCTTTTAATCTTATGTATATGGGTACATTTATGCTTTTCCTTATGCCGGAAACTCCTAATTGGGTATTTATTCTGTTTTTTATTGGACTAAGCACCTCTGCTGTTCGCAATGGTATTGAAGTCACAGCACGTACAGCATCTATTTTAACTCTTATCTTCCTCGTAGAGATACCTTTTACTATCATATTGCTCATCAATAAGATTAATTTTCAAGAACTATTACCTATTTTAAATATTCCTCTAATAGATTTTGCCAAAACAAGCCATTTGGTTTATAGTGCCACATTTGGCGAAGCTATTGTTCTTTTAATGCTTGTTCCTGCTCTAAATAATGCTAAAGACATCAAGAAAAGTTTTTTGTGGGCATTTATCATTTTTACCCCTCTCTTAATATCTATAATCGTAGCAAATATCACTGTTCTAGGTGAATCTGCAGCTGTTTTTACTTATCCCTCTTTACAAGTAGTTCGCACTATCAACATTCGTAATATTATCATCAGAATGGATATCCTGGTGGTTCTGGGTGAATTAAGCATGAATTTTATTAGAATTACCATTTATCATTATTGTTTAACCCTAGGAACAGCACAGATTTTTAAAATGAAAACATATACTCCCATTATAATTCCTCTAGGTATTATGGCTATTATTCTAAGTTTCTCCCTTTTTAAAAACACTTTAGAATACCGCAGTTTTATGACCAATATTTTTCCTTTATATAGCTTTCCTTTTGAAGGAGGACTTCTTATTCTTACTCTTGTGGTAGCCTATCTGCGGCCCTCTTTAAAAAAATAAAATACTTTTATACATTTTTGTTAAAATATGGAAGGATTTTGGAGACCTCATGTGGAAACTATTCCCCAGGAAGGTAGAGGGGGTGGTTTTTTGACACGTGATACTTTAAGAGTGGGTGATAACCTTATTTTACGGGTTAATTCTTCTCCATACCAGGGCTATTATAAGACACAGATAACAGCCGTAGATAATCAAACGCTAACGGTTACTATGCCCTGCGATAAAGGAAAACTGATTCTACTTAGTTCTAATACATCCTTAGAAGTTTTCGGCTGTAATGATAAACTAAATTTCCGCTCTCAAGTTTTAACTAGAGGCTTTAAACCCCATCCTTACCTAGTTTTACTGCTTCCTTTGGCTGCTCAACAAAAACCTGCAGGAACAAGAGTTATTGCTGTTACCAGCGGCAAAGGTGGAGTAGGTAAAACTACTATAGCTATAAATCTGGCTATCGCCTTAAGCAGGCAAGGTCTCCGTGTCTTTCTGCTTGATGCCGACCTAGGAACAGCCAATATTGACGTTTTGCTAAACCTGCGACCTAAATATAATCTCTCCCATGTTATAAAAAGACAAAAAGAATTACTGGATATAATCATAGAAGGTCCCGAAAGATTGCGAATAATCCCTGGCTCTTCAGGATTAAATGAACTTGCAAATTTGAAAGAAGAAGATTTAAACTGGCTTATCTATAATCTAGCATCTCTCGAACAGTATGCCGATATAATAATTATTGACACAGGTTCGGGTGTAAATAAAAATGTAATTAATTTCGCACTGGCAGCCAATGACACTGTAGTAGTTTCCACTCCGGAACCTCACGCTTTAACAGATGCCTATGCCCTTATTAAAATACTTGATGAACTTCACCATCGTACTTTTCCTTATCTTGTTTTAAATCGGATTAATACTTTCCGCGAATATTCCCGTATAAGTAGAAAATTATCCACAGTAATCAACCAGTATCTAAATTTAAAGATTGTAAACTTGGGCTACATTTTTGAAGACCATGTAATTCCCAAAGCTAACAAAAAGCTGGAACCATTTTTATTAGCCTATCCCTATGCCCCCGCCTCTCGTTGTATAGATATCTTAGCCCACAATCTCCTGAACTCTCATAAGACTGTGCACAAATTACCCTCCTCCAGATATAACTTTTTTATGAGGTTGAAAGAGCTATTTCTTACTAATCCCACAGAACATAAAAGTGCTGTTCGCTAACCCAAATATAAAGGCCTTAGCAGATAATTTCCTGCTAAGGCCTTCTTTTACTTTTAACCCATTTCGTTTATAACAGCATCCCCTATTTCTTCCGTACCAACTAATCGGGTACCCTCAGACCAGATATCTCCTGTTCTGAGGCCTGCAGCTAAAACTCGTTCCACAGCCTGTTCCACTGAATCTGCAATGTCCTGGCGGTCAAAGGAAAAACGCATCATCATGGCCAAAGAAAGAATGGCGGCCAAAGGGTTAGCTTTATTCTGACCAGCTATATCAGGTGCGGAACCATGGGCAGGCTCATAGAGTCCCGGCCCCTCTCCTAAACTTGCCGAGGGAAGCATCCCCAGAGAAGCTCCTAAAATAGAAGATTCATCGGACAAGATATCTCCAAACATGTTTTCCGTTACAATAACATCAAATTGTCCCGGGTTTAAACATAACTGCATAGCACAATTATCTACATACAGATGATTTAGGGATACCTCCGGATATTTTAAAGCTTCTTCCTCCACAATACGACGCCAGAGACGGGAAGTTTCCAGGACATTAGCCTTATCTACAGAAGTCACATGTTTGCGGCGTTTCTCTGCCAGCTGAAAGGCAGTTTGTACAATACGACTAATTTCCTGTTGCGAATATTCTATGGTATCAAAAGCTTTTAGCTCATCATTTTCTTCTTTGTGACCTTTTTTACCAAAATAAGCTCCCCCAATTAATTCCCGCACCATTAGTAAATCTACATTTTTAATTATCTCTTCTTTAAAAGGGGATTGCTCCACCAGTTGAGGCCAGCACTTAACGGGGCGTAAATTGGCAAATAGTCCTAAAGTCTTGCGCAGTTCTAAGAGTCCTTTTTCCGGGCGTTTTTCCCGGGGCAAATTATCCCATTTAGGACCACCCACCGCACCTAACAGTACTGCCTCACTCTTCAATACTGTTTCCTGGGTTTCTTGCGGGAAGGGTTCTCCTGCAGCGTCAACAGCACTCCCTCCAATTTTACCAAACTCCAAGTTATAATCAAATTTATATTTTTCTCCAATTTTGGCCAGCACTTTTAAGGCCTGATTAACTACCTCGGGTCCTATACCATCTCCCGGCAAGACAACAATCTTAGCCATGCTGCTTCACCTTCTTTTTAACATAAGGCACCAGACCCCCACTAGTTAAAATTTCTAAAATAAAAGGAGGAAAGGGTTCACCTTGATATTCTTTAGCATTTATTAGATCACAAATTAGTCCTGATACCGGATCAACCTCCAACTCCCACCCCGGTTTAACTGCTTTAGCCAGTTGAGGAGCTACGATGATAGGTAGTCCGATATTAATGGCGTTACGATAAAAGATGCGGGCAAAACTTTCGGCAATAACGCAGCTAAAACCGGCATGTTTAATAGCTATAGGTGCATGTTCCCGGGAACTGCCACAACCAAAGTTTTTTCCTGCCACTAGAATGTCGCCGGCCTGTATTTCTTCTTGTAAAGTGGGAAATACGTCTTCTAAACAGTGCTCTGCCAAATGCTTAGGATCAGAAGTATTGAGGTATCTGGCAGCAATTATCAAATCAGTATCAATATCATTTCCCGCTTTCCATACCTTACCTTTTAAGCGTGTGTTTTTCTGCATTACATTACCTCCTCAGGAGATGCAATCCTGCCCAGGATAGCTGAAGCCGCTGCTACAACAGGATTAGATAAATATACTTCACTTTCGGGATGACCCATACGTCCTACGAAGTTGCGATTGGTAGTAGCAATTGCCCTTTCTCCTTTAGCTAAAATGCCCATATAACCACCTAAACACGGACCACAAGTAGGGGTGCTCACCACAGCCCCTGCTTCTATAAAGGTTTTTACTAAGCCTTCTTGTACGGCTTGGAGATATATTTCCTGGGTACCGGGAATTACAATAGTTCGCACCTGAGGATGAACCTTTTTGCCTTTCATTATTTCAGCCGCTTGCCAGAGATCTTCAAAACGTCCATTTGTACAAGAACCTATTACTACCTGATCAATAGGAACATTGCCCGCTTGTGATACAGCTCTGGTATTGGACGGTAGATGGGGAAAAGCTACTTGTGGTTCCAAATCCGTTACATCTATTTCAATTATCTGCTCATAGTGGGCATCAGGGTCGCTTTTATATACTTTCCATGGTCTCTTAGCCCGCAACTTTACATATTCCTCCGTCTTTTCATCAGCAGCGATTATGCCATTTTTGGCCCCCGCTTCAATAGCCATGTTGGCCATAGTTAAACGGCCTTCAATTGATAAGTCGTTGATAGCTGAACCACATATTTCTAGTGTTTTATATTGAGCACCATCAACCCCTATTTTTCCGATTATTGCCAATATATAGTCTTTTCCGCTGACCCAAGGATTTTTCGGTTTACCGGAAAGCACTACTTTGATAGTTTCCGGTACTCGGAACCATATTTCTCCCATGGCCATTCCTACTGCCAAGTCAGTGCTGCCCACCCCGGTAGAAAACGCTCCTAATGCTCCATATGTGCACGTATGAGAATCAGCACCAATAACCACGTCTCCCGGTACAACTAGTCCCTGCTCCGGCAGAAAACAATGTTCAATACCCGTACGACCAACTTCATAGTAATTACTAAGTTCCTGCTGACGGGAAAAATTCTTAATATCCAAACACTGTTGAGCTGAAGGAATATCCTTGGCAGGGGCAAAATGATCAGGTATTAATACTACTTTGTCTTTATCAAATACCTTTTTTACCCCTATTTTTTCAAATTCTTTAATAGCCAGGGGTCCTGTAATATCATTGGCCAAAACTATATCAAGCTTGGCATTTATCAGTTGCCCCGGTGATACCTTATCTAGTCCTGCGTGAGCTGCCAAAATTTTTTCTGTAACAGTCATTCCCATCTTTTTATACCTCCTATTCCTTGACAACTGAGGTCGTTATCAAATTCGGATATGCTTTAACGATCTTATTGACAGCATTGAGATATGCCCTGGCACTAGCTTCAATAACATCAACACTTAATCCTCTTCCCATAAAAGTACGCCCTTCAAACAATACCCTAACAACAACTTCTCCTTGGGCATCAGTTCCTCCCGTTACTGCACTGATGCGGTAGGAATTCAAAGTAACAGGTATTTGAATAATTTTATCTATAGCTCTGTAAGTAGCTTCTACAGGCCCATCGGCACAAGCCGCTTCTTCTAAAACTTGACCTTTAAACTCTATGCCCACAGTAGCCATAGCAGTAATATTCGTTCCACTAGAGGTTTGAATATGTTTTAATTTGTATGTTTCATCTACACTGCCTAATACCTGACTATCTACCAGCATGATTAAATCTTCATCCAGAATATCCCTTTTGCGATCAGCTAGTTCTTTAAACTTATGAAAAGCCCTATCTAAAGCTTCTCCTTCCAATTTATACCCTAATTCATTCAATTGTAACTTGAAGGCGTGACGTCCGGAATGCTTACCCAAGATCAGTTTATTACTACTGATCCCCACCATTTCAGGATTCATAATCTCATAAGTTTCTCTTTCTTTGATTACACCATCCTGATGGATCCCTGATTCATGGGCAAAAGCATTTTTCCCTACCACCGCTTTATTAGGCTGAATATTCATACCGCTAATTGTACTGACCATTCTGCTGGTTCTGTAGATTTCCTTGGTATTTACATTAGTGGTGAAGCCCAAAAAATTTCTTCTGGTATATAGAGCCATCACTATCTCTTCCAAAGCTGCGTTTCCTGCCCGTTCTCCGATGCCATTGACGGCTACTTCAATCTGGCGAGCACCATTTCTAACAGCAGCTAAAGAGTTGGCTACGGCTAATCCTAAATCATTATGGCAGTGTACACTTATTACGGCCTTGTCTATATTAGGAGTCCCCTGACGAATAGCTTTAATAAATTCGCCAAATTCCCAAGGGGTAGTGTACCCCACTGTATCTGGAACATTTATTACATTTGCTCCAGCTTCAATGGCTGAGGTGAAAATCTCACACAAAAAGTCTACATCACTACGGGATGCGTCTTCCGCGGAAAATTCTACATCATCCACTAAACTTTTGGAAAGTTTGACGGCCTCTACCGCCATTTCCTTGACTTCTTCCTTACTTTTGCACAGTTTGTGCTTCATATGAATATCAGAAGTAGCAATGAATGTATGGATTCTAGGGCGTTCTGCTTCTTTTAAAGCTTCGTAGGCCCTCTTAATATCCTTTTCATTAGCTCTAGCCAGTCCTGTGATGATGGGACCCTTTACTTCCTTGGCTATCCTGCTCACCGAGGAGAAATCCCCCGGTGAGGCTATAGGAAAGCCTGCTTCTATAACATCTACACCTAAACGAGCCAACTGTTGAGCAATGGCTACTTTTTCATCATTATTTAAACTTACACCCGGTGATTGTTCTCCATCTCTGAGAGTCGTGTCAAAAATATATATCCTTTTATCTTTATTTCCCATTGCTAATCCTCCTTACCCTAAACCTACCATTTCGTTTATACCCGATCCCGTTAAAACCATGGGATAAACATTATCTTTACTGGATATTATTACTTCTAAAACGGCAAGCCCAGGATGCTCTGCAAATTCTCTCACCTTTTGAGCTAATTCTGTTCTATCTGCAACTCTCAATGTTAAGGCTCCATAAGCCCTAGCCAGATGTTGAAAATCGGGGTTCTTTTGAAAATGTACAGCCACATGGCGCCCCTCACAATAATGGTCCTGTAACTGTTTAACCATCCCCAAGCACTGGTTATTTAAAATAAGTATTTTCAGAGGTAAATCTTGTTCTAAGGCAGTACCCAGTTCAGACATCCCCATCTGAAAACTGCCGTCTCCCGTAATAGCTACTACAGTAGCTGCAGGACAAGCAACTTGTGCCCCTACCGCCGCCGGAATACCATAGCCCATGGTTCCTAAGCCTCCTGAACTGATGAAGCTGCGGGGATTTTTGAATATTAACTGCTGTGCTGCCCACATCTGATGTTGACCTACATCTGTTGTCACAATGGAATTACCCGGTAAGTACTCATTCAAGTATTCCATCACTTCTCCCGTATTTATTACCTCAGATTCCGGTCTGTTAATTCTCTTGGGATATTTATTTTTTATTTGGCGAATCTCTTCCAGCCACTCAGGATGTTGCATTTCTTTGACCCGCTCATTGATTTGATTAAGAACTATTTTTAGATCTCCAACCAATGGATAATCTACTCGTACATTCTTACCTACTTCTGCAGCATCTATATCGATATGGATAATCCGAGCATTAGGAGCAAATTTTTCTGTGCTACTGGTAACTCTGTCATCAAAACGCATCCCTAAAGCGATCAAAACATCACAGGAATGTACAGCAAAGTTAGCACTGGCTAAACCGTATGTTCCCAAAACCCCTAAAGCCAGGGGATGATCAAGGGGAAAGCTTCCTAAGCCCATCAGAGTATTAGCCACAGGAATCTGGGATTTTTCCGCTAGTTCAAAGAGCTCCTCTGCTGCTCCTGCACTAATTACTCCTCCTCCAGCACAAATGAGAGGATGTTTGGCCTTTTGAATTAGCCTGCTAACCTGCTTCACCTGGCCATTATGGCCTGTAAGATTAGGTTTATATCCACGCAATTCCAGTTCGCCATATTCTTGATACTCTGCCTTACTGGCAGAGATATTTTTGGGTATATCAATTAATACAGGGCCTGGTCTTCCGCTACTAGCAATATAAAAGGCTTCTTTAACAATGCGGGGTATATCCCGTACATCTTTTACTAAATAATTATGTTTAGTAATAGGGTCAGTAATTCCGGTAATATCTACTTCTTGAAAGGCATCAGTCCCCACCATACCGGTAGGTACCTGGCCTGTAATAGCTACAATAGGAATGGAATCCATATAAGCTGTGGCTATTCCTGTTACAAGATTAGTAGCCCCCGGTCCTGAGGTAGCCAAACATACTCCTACTGTGCCTTTAGCCCTTGCATAACCGCTGGCAGCATGGGCTGCTCCCTGTTCATGCCTTACTAAAACATTTCTAATTTGGCTTGATTCTTGTAAAGCATCAAAGATATCTAGAGCGGCACCTCCTGGGTAACCGAAGATAACTTCTACGCCTTCTCTTTCTAAACATTTAATTAGTATCTCCGCACCCGGTACCATGGGAAACACCTCCGCCTTCTACTTTTTTTTCAGCCAAGACATTTGACTTCTCAATTCCTTGCCAACTTTCTCTACAGGATGTTCGGCGTCTCTGGCTTTTACCGCATTATAGTGGGGTCGGCCGGCCTGGTTTTCTAAGATCCAGTCTTTGGCGAAAGTTCCATCCTGTATTTCTTTTAGTACCTGTTTCATGGCCTTTCTGGTATCTTCAGTTATAATACGAGGTCCTGTCTTCATATCTCCATATTCGGCAGTATCACTAATGGAGTAACGCATGTTAGAAATACCACCTTCGTAAATTAAATCGATGATTAATTTCAATTCATGACATACTTCAAAATAAGCTGATTCCGGTTGGTAGCCTGCTTCTACTAAAGTATCAAATCCTGCTCTGATTAACTCTGTTAAACCACCACATAACACAGCCTGCTCACCAAAAAGATCTGTTTCCGTTTCTTCTTTAAATGTAGTTAGCAATACCCCTGCCCTGGTACAACCGATACCTTTGGCATAAGCTAAAGCATAGTCCATAGCCTTACCGCTGGCATCCTGCTGTGTAGCTACAAGCCCGGGGATTCCACTGCCATCCACATACAATCTTCTTACCATATGTCCCGGACCCTTGGGAGCAGCCATGAATACATCTACATCCTTAGGGGGCTTAATTTGCCCATAGTGAATATTGAATCCATGGGAAAAAGATATGGCATTACCGGATTTTAGACCGGGGGCAATTTCATTTCTATATACTTCTGCTTGCTTTTCGTCGGGAATAAGGATTTGTATAATATCAGCTTGTTCAGCTGCTTCTTTAACTGTAAAAACAGGCAATCCGGCTTCTTCAGCTTTAGCCCAGGAAGAACTTTCCTTCCTTAAACCTACAATGACATCCACACCGCTATCTTTTAAATTCTGAGCCTGAGCATGACCCTGACTACCATACCCAATGACAGCAACTTTTTTCCCTTCTAATAAATTTAAGTTAGCATCTTGATCATAAAACATCTTAGCCATTACTTTTTGTCCTCCTTTAAATTTCACTTTTTATATTTATTACTTAATCTTCTATTTTTGACCTCTCAGCATGGCAACTGAACCTGTACATACCAATTCTTGTATACCAAAAGGGCGGAGTGATTTTATGATGGCTTGTATCTTCTTCTCATCTCCCGTAGCTTCCACTACTAAAGAGCGCCGCCCAATATCTACTATGCGACAGCGAAAAATATCTACAATCTGCATGATTTCTTGGCGATCAGCCGGATCCGCAGAAACCTTGAGCAATAATAGCTGTCTTTCTACAATTTCTTCATTAGTAATGTCATTAACTTTAATGACCTCAACCTGTTTGTTTAATTGTTTTGTGACCTGCTCGATCACCTGCTCATCACCTTCAACTACTAGGGTAATCCGAGAAACAGTATGGTCTTCAGTTTCACTGACAACTAAACTTTCAATATTGTAGCCACGACGTGAAAAAAGGCCTGATACGTGGGAGAGAACCCCCGGTTGATTTTCAACTAATACGGCTAATGTGTGTCTCACCCTGCCACCTCCCTAACATCTCATTGGGTTTACCACCCGGCGGAACTATGGGAAATACATTTTCCCTGGGATCAACAGCACATTCCACAATAACTGGTCCTCTGTGCTGTAAAGCTTCTTCCACTTTAGTCTGTAATTCCCCGGGATTTACTATTCTTAATCCTTTAATTCCATAGACCTCAGCTAAACGCACAAAATCCGGATTCCCATTTAACAAAGTCTGGGCATATCTTTCTTCAAAAAATAATTCCTGCCACTGGCGTACCATACCTAGACATTCATTGTTAAGAATAAATACTTTCACAGGCAAATTATTTAGGGCTAAAGTAGCTAATTCTTGGATATTCATTTGAAAACTGCCATCACCTGTAAATAGGAGCACATCTGCTTCCGGATTACCTAAGGCGGCACCAAGGGCTGCCGGAAGTCCAAAGCCCATGGTTCCCAGTCCCCCGGAAGATAAAAACTTCCTTGCAGATTTTATAGGGTAATACTGGGCTGTAAACATTTGATGTTGCCCTACATCGGTGACAACGATAGCTTCTTCGCCGGCTTTCCTGGAAACTTCTTGTATAACTTGTTGTGGTTTTAATCCAGGTCCCGCTTCGTAACAAAGGGGATATTTTTCCTGCCAGTGAGAGATAGTTGTTAACCATGGTCCCAAATCTAACTTAATTTTCTTTTCTTGAAGTTTATCAATGACTTTTCTTAAAAACTTCTTGGCATCACATACTACCGGCACATCCGCCTCAATGTTTTTACATAATTCTGCAGGATCAATATCAACATGAATTTTTGTACTCCCAAGGAGAAATTCCTTAGGATTGCCTGTAATTCTGTCACTAAAACGGGTACCTATGGCTAATAATAAATCGCAGGAACTAAGAGCTAAATTAGCAGTAGGTTTTCCATGCATACCAACCATCCCAATTATTCCTGCATCCTCTTCAGAAATACTCCCTTTACCCATCAAAGTAGTGACTACAGGAATATTTGTATAGTTAACAAATTCCTTTAACTCCGCTGATGCTTTAGCAGAAATGACTCCCCCGCCCGCCAGAATCAAAGGTTCTTTTGCTTCTTTCAGTAAATTGATAACCTTTTCCAATTGCTCCTCTAAGCTATTTTTTCGCGGGGTTTTACGAGTTATTATCTGTTTAGGAAGAGAGGTAAAATCAAATTCTGCTTTAAATAAATCTTTAGGAATGTCAATTAACACAGGCCCTGGCCTGCCCGTTTGAGCCACGTGCCAGGCCTCTTCCATTACTGCCGGTAAATCTTCTATATCTTTAACTAGATAGTTGTGTTTAGTAATGGGCATCGTTATACCTATAATATCTGCCTCTTGAAAAGAATCACTACCGATACTGGCACAATCAACCTGCCCCGTAATGGCCAGCAAGGGCACTGAATCTAGATATGCATTGGTTAAACCTGTCACTAAATTTGTTGCCCCCGGGCCGGAAGTAGCGATACAAACCCCCATCTTTCCGGTAGCCCGAGCATAACCATCTGCAGCATGAACGGCCCCTTGTTCATGACGAGTTAAAATATGTTTAAGAGGGGAACGGTCCATAACATCATACAAATATATAACCGATCCTCCCGGATAACCAAATATGTGTTCAACACCCTTATTTTCTAAAAATTTTACTAGAAATTCTGCACCATCCATGCACAACACCTCCGGTTTATTCTTCCGGAGAGAAAACGGCTCCTTTTGCACCAGAGCTAACTAGTTTAGCGTAGCGGGCTAAATATCCTTTGACACCCCTGTCAAGAGGACCAGCCCAGGCCTTTTTCCGCCGTTCTAACTCTCCATCTTCAACTAAAAGTTCTAGGCTTCTGTTAGCGATGTTGATGCTAATTATATCGCCCTCTTCGATCAGGGCTATCACCCCCCCTGCTGCGGCTTCCGGTGAAACGTGACCAATAGAGGCACCTCTAGTAGCTCCCGAAAACCTACCATCGGTAATTAAAGCTACGGAAGAGTCAAGACCCATACCCGCTACGGCTGCTGTGGGTGTAAGCATTTCCCTCATGCCCGGTCCGCCTTTAGGACCTTCATAGCGAATAACAATTACATCTCCCTCTTTAATCTTGCTACTTAAAATAGCCTCACTAGCTTCTTCTTCGCTGTTGAAAACCCGGGCCGGCCCTTGATGAACCATCATTTTTTCTACTACGGCCCCTTGTTTTACAACGGCACCCTCCGGCGCAATATTGCCTTTTAGCACAGCTATGCCACCTTCAGTACGATGGGGATTATCAAGAGACCTAATAATTTCACCGTCTGCTCCGGTTCTGGTCTTCAAAATATCGTTAATTTGGGGGGCAGCTACTGTTTTGGCATTTGTATTAATAAGTCCTTTTTTAGAAAGCTCCTTCATTACTGCCATGATGCCTCCTACTTCATCCAAATCTTCTATAAAAGTAGAACCGGCAGGACTTAATTTGCAAAGTTGGGGTGTTTCGCGGCTTATTTTATCAATCAGTTCCATATCCAGCTTGATCCCTGCTTCATGGGCAATAGCTGTTAAATGTAAGACTGTATTAGTGGAGCAACCTAAAGCCATATCAGTACGCACAGCATTGATAAAAGCATCCTTAGTTAAAATATCACTGGGTTTCAAACCCTGAGCCAGGATTTCCATAACTTTTTCCCCTGCTGTTTTTGCTAATCTCCTTCTGGCAGCTTTTACAGCTAAGACGGTACCATTGCCAGGCAGTCCCATGCCTAAGGCTTCCGTTAAGCAGTTCATAGAGTTAGCCGTATACATTCCTGCACATGATCCGCAACCCGGACAAGCACAGTCTTCCATTGCTTTCAGCTCATCATCTGTAATTTTCCCGGTGCTATGCTGACCTACAGCTTCAAAAACGTCACTTAAAGCAAGACGCTGACCATTTTTTCTTCCAGCCTGCATCGGACCGCCACTCACAAAGATACAAGGAATATCTAATCTGGCAGCAGCCATGAGCATACCAGGTATTATCTTGTCACAATTAGGTATAAATACTATAGCATCCATAGGATGACCCATAATCATCGTTTCAATAGAATCTGCAATGAGTTCCCGGCTAGCCAAGGAATATCTCATTCCCGGGTGATTCATGGCAATACCGTCACATACACCGATCACAGAAAATTCGAAAGGTACACCTCCGCCATAACGAACGCCGGCCTTAACACATTCACAAATCTCTTTCAAATGCTGATGACCTGGTATGAATTCGTTAAAGGAATTGACTACTCCAATAAATGGTCTTTTCATTTCAGCATCAGTTATCCCTAGTGCTTTTAATAATGAACGATGAGGAGCTTTTGTTACTCCTTCCTTAATGAGAGAACTTCTCATTTGATCATCTCCTATCCTAAAATATGTGAATTATTTATAAATTTAGCCATTTGTTTGATTTTTCCTTTTTGCCGTAAATTTACTTTTAATGGTTAAAACGTATAAAAAAATTCGAGCACACAGCAGTTCTCCTTATTAGAACTTGCCGCTCGAGTCTTTTATCCCCACGGTGTAGCAAATTTTGCCTGTACCGCTTGGTCGCAAACACTACTAACACATGTAATAGCTGGAACCCTAGGTACACTTCTAATTTCCTCATTTTATCTATTTTCTTGTAATAGTAAAATCGTGCTAGAATATTTATGGCCCTAAACTATAAAACTAAAGATATAGCTTAACTTTAAACTTTATTTTCATTAAATAATGAAAAGAAAGGAGGCCTTGCAAATTAACGTAATTATAAGTGAATCTGCACAAAATGCTTTAATAGAGCAAATCAAAGATTCCAGTAAAAAAGCCATTCGCATTGTTCTCCAGGGATTCGGCTGAGCAGGCCCCCGTTTGGGACTGGCTCTGGATGAGCCATCAGAAAATGACCAAGTATTTGAGGAAGGTCCCCTAACTTTTGTTATGGAGAAAAGATGGTCTGAACAAATCCCCAGTGTTAAAATCGATTACAAAGATTCCTGGTTACAAAAAGGATTTCAAATTAGTGCCGCTTCAGATTACAGATGTTAATTCAGAAAGGTAAATTTTTCCTAAGTAGCAAAAAAACCTCTCGTTCCTGGCATAGATCAATCCTGTCAGGGACGAGAGGTTTTCACGCGGTACCACCCTGTTTACCTATATATAATTAACTATCATAGTCTAATTATAGGTCAACTTAACGCTGTAATATAACGGTTACCACCGGCTTATCCTACTAAGTTCAGATAAACTGCTCCAGGATGAGACACATGTTATACTCCTGCGTACCGGCTTTCAGCAGCCCCGGCTCTCTGTTGACGCATAATAATATAACAGATTCCTGTCATTGCCATTGTTATATATTAAAAATATATTGTTTATAGTATATATGGCTGGAGCTTGTTTTGTCAATCATAAATTTTGTTATTTAGAATCTTTCTTTCACAGGGAATAAACCATACTGTCCCCCCGTATGAATAAAGAGAATTTTATCTTCTGGCGAGAATACTTTTCCTTTCTTTATTTCTTCCATCAGACCACACATAGCTTTACCTGTATAAACGGGGTCAAGGATTATACCTTCTTCTGCAGCGACTTTTTTAATCGTTTCAATATGCTCAGGTATATTCAGCCCATAACCGGGGCCCACATAACCGTCCAATATATGAATATCTTGGCGCTCAAAAGGAATAGCTTCTACTAAGTATTCATTAGCTTCTTTTAAAACACGTTCAATTTTGTTAACAAAATATTCTTCATCATCACACACATTTACCCCGTAAATTTCTTTATCGGGGGCAAAGATCTTACTGCCTAAAAATAGTCCGGCATAAGTGCCTCCTGAACCCACAGCAGTTAGGATTTTATTGAAAGTTATCCCCAATTCTTTTTCCTGCTCCACAATTTCTTGGACGGCTTTAGCATAACCAAAAGTTCCGATTCCATTAGAAGCGCCCTCGGGTATAATATACGGTTTGTATCCTTCTTTTTCTAATTCTTCCTTAGTTTCTAAGAAGATCTTATCTATTTCATTACTATATTGTTCCGGGGTAACAAACTTCACTTTAGCTCCTAATAATAGATCAAGTAGATAATTACCGTCAGCAGGTTCGGGGGGTGTCCCACGCAGTATTAAATATGATTTAATCCCTAACTTAGTGGCCGCTGCCGCCGTAGCCCTGCAATGATTAGACTGAATCCCACCACAGGTAATCAAAAGATCGGCCCCTTGTTGTATAGCTTCCGCTACAGAAAACTCTAATTTTCGTACCTTATTACCGGAAATTTCACTCCCTGTAAAATCATCATGTTTAAGATAAATCTCCGGTCCTCCTAAGCTATCACTGAGTCGGCCTAACTTTACAAGGGGTGTAGGCAAATTAGCTAAAGGTATTCTTTTCGGAAATTGTATCTGTTGCATAATAAAGATCCTCCTTGAGTCTTAATGAAATTAGATACAAAAGCCACCTTACGGTGGCTTATATTACCAATTTCTGCTGCTTCCGCCGCCTCCTCCGGATCCTCCGCCTCCGAAGCTGCCACCGCCACCGCCGCCAAAACCGCCTCCCCCTCCTCTTCCACCACGGAAGATGATACTAAGGATTAAGCTTAAAAAGAAGCCATTCATATAGCGGTAATCCAAGTACAATAATACGGCAACAACGATAACGCCTAGTAAAGAAACCCAAGAGGGCAACGGTTTATCAGCAGGTGTATTGACACGCACAGGACGTGCCGTTGTTTCTAAGTCTATCTCCACTTCATATTCTTTAGCAGTTTCCTGAACCAGAGCCAAATACCCATTCAATATACCTTGATTATAATCTCCTTCTTGAAAGTGAGGGATCATATATTCATCTTGAATTCGACCTGTCTTAGCATCGGGTAAGGCTCCTTCCAGGCCATATCCCACTTCAATCCGAGCTTGACGCTCCGGGGGAACGACTAAAAGTAGTACTCCATTATTTAATTCTTTATCACCTATTTCCCACTTCCGTAAGATGGCTAAAGCATATTCTTCTAAAGCTTCATCCCCTAAACTATTAACTGTTACAACTACAACCTGAGCTTTTGTCTTTCGAGCTAATTCTTGTGACGTATTAATAATTTTACTTTCTGTTTCAGTAGATAATACATCTGCCTGATCCAAGACATAAAATTCTCTGGTAGGAGAAGGTACAGCTTGATCTGCTGCTGCAAGGGGTACTACCCAACAAGTAGTGCAAAGCAAAGCTATTAATAGAATACCTATTATGGATTTAATTTTTCTTAGATATTTCATGTAAGCAGGGCCCCCTCTTTCCTAAAGTTAAGAGTTAGGTTATCCGCCAAAATCTACTTTAGGTACACCTTTGGCTTCATCAGCCGCTTCAAAGTATTCTTTTTCAGCAAAACCAAAGATTCTTGCATAAAGGAGAGTAGGAAACCCCTTTATCTTAGAATTATAGCTCTGTACAGCTACGTTATAATCGCGGCGCGCTGTAGCCATACGATTTTCTGTACCTGCCAATTCATCTTGCAAGGCTCGGAAATTAGCATCAGATTTTAACTGGGGATAGCTTTCAGATATGGCCAATAAACGTCCTAACGCACCTGTTAAAGCCTGATCGGCCTCAGCAGCTTGACCTACGCTCTGTGCTCCTAACAGCTTGGAACGAGCTTCCGCAACCTCACTAAAAATTTCTTTTTCCTGAGCTGCAAAACCTTTAACTGTCTCTACTAAATTAGGAATCAAGTCTGCTCTGCGTTGGAGCTGATTCTCTACTTGACTCCACTTACCATCCACATTTTCATTTAAAGAAACTAAGCTGTTATATCCTGCGCCAAACATCATGACTAAGATTACTACAACAGCAAGAGGAACTAACCATTTTTTCATTAACTTTCCCTCCAACATTTTTGTCCTTCTTTGACATATATTTTTAGCTTAACATTATTTTTAGCCATATTCAAGGAACAAAAATTAGTACATTTTAAATCTAATACCCCAACTGTTCTCCCACAATAATTACTCTAATGCTGCTCCTAGAGGGTTTTTTATGCATAATCGTAGTAACATTGCAAATACGAGTATCGGCCTGACAATCCATGCACATACCACTTTTTGTACAAGGATTGGTAAAATTAAAGCGTTTACAGTTAATAGGCGCTGCTACAGTTTCTATTCTTTCTATAGCCCGTTCCACATCTTTAACCAGTTTATTTATCCCTGTAACTATGATAACTTCTTTAGGTCCATAGATCATAGCTGCCACTCTATTACCTGTTCCATCAACATTTACTAACTTCCCATCTAATGTTAAGGCATTAGTGCTACATAGAAAATAGTCACAGGTTAACTCTTTTTTACGAATATCATCTTTTTCTTCAGGACTCAAATTACTCAAACCATGGTTATATATGCAGTGACCTTTTTTCTCCAATTCATCTAACACATCTAATTCGGCAATGGTCATTGAACCACCTTTACCAATAGTAGCTCCCGCTGGAATTAGCGATAACAGCCTTTCCCGTGCCTCCTCTTTAGAAGCTACATACTCAGCTTCGAAATTATTCTTCTTGAGGGCTTCTACAGTTTTTTGTGCCATTAAATTCTTATGCCATTCTTGTGGTGTAGTCATATTAACAACTCCTCGTATAATAAGATTTGCAGACAATTTAAAGTGAGTCTGCTTAGTTCACTCATTGCTTATCAGCAGGCTATGAGATGCCCGTGATACAATAGCTGTAGGATAGCAGGGTCAAGTTCTACCAACTCCCGTTGAGC
>JAHDSB010000142.1 GCA_018433015.1 Clostridia bacterium
CCCCAAACAACCATCCAAAATTTAGACAATACATATTGACCGGGATACAAGGCTTCTAGAGTTGCAAAAGCAAGTAAAATCGTCCCCGAGGGAGGAATCATGGGTCCTAAAGAGCTGCTTGACATTTCTACCGTAGCCGCCAAATGTCGGGGAAATCCTGTCCTGATCATAGTAGGAATTGTAAACACCCCTGTGGAAGCAACATTTCCCGGCCCTGTTCCCGATAAAGAAGCCATAAAAGTGCTGCCCAAAAGACTTACATAACCTGCTCCTCCTTTTATTCTGCCTACTAACGAAAGAATAACATTAATAATATCATTAATAACATTAGTTTTACTAAAGAGATATGCTAAAACTAAAAAGGCTACTATGGCATAAAAAAGAGTATTAGTAGAAGGCTTTACTAATAAGGGTAGGAACTGATCATATTGACCTGTAACGGCAATCATTACTAAATATCCCATAAACATAGCTTCATAGACAGGTCTTTTATAAATCACAAACACAATCAAAATTGTCAGCAACAGAACTAATAAATACATAATTTCCACTGGAAGACTTCCCATAATTGAACCTCCTTTATGTTTTTTATTTTTAAATTATAGGGAGTTAAATCATCACCTCTTTTCGTTATTTTCTAACAATTCAAAATATATATATCCTGGGTAAACTTTAAAGCTACCCTTAAATAAATAGAGTTCTTAGCTATCGGATAAAACCAGGCCTATCACAGATAAATTCCCGCTGCAATTGTCCGTAAGCCCCCTCTACCTGAACAAGAGGGGGTTAACGGACTCTAGCAATGATTTGCTAATTAATTTCCCTTTATTTAATTGGTATTTCTACATCTAATAAAGGCGGGTACTGCTGACAGCCAAAGATATCACTCTCTCCCGGACTACCGCTGGGTTTTTTCCGGAAAATAGTAAACTTTATAGCATAAGCAGGGTCAAATTCTACAAAATCAGCAATATCTTTTTCTTTAATATTGAAAAGGGAGCAAATTAGCTTATTATTTAACACCCCGCTATTCTTTACCAACTCGTAATTTTCTTTTTCCCTAAAGATAATGTCAAAAGTAATTTTATCTGTCCCTGCATTTTTACTGCGAATAGTTTTCGCCAAATCAGCAAGTTTTTTTGTTTTCATTTTTCTATCCTCCCTTATCCAATCTCCATCATATTAACTTTAAACAGTTCCATCGGATCATCGACAGCAACAGTGTGATCCAAAGTCCAAGTATAAGCCGGAGTAGCTCTAATAACTTCATCTAAAACAAAGGCTACTGAGCCGGCCGTGCCTTTAACTTCCGGCAAACGAGCATAAAACATTTGACGAGTACCTGTCATAGTTATTTCTTCCGCCATTTGTGCCGTAGGAGCAACTCCTTCTACGATGACACACAATTCATGGGATTTTATTTCTCTAACAGGCTCCAAATCACCCATGACTCCGTTCTTGCCATACACTAAATAATTCAGAAGATAACCTTCATCACCATAGATATCTTTAACTTGACTTTTAGCCCAATCAATAACTTTATCAATATTCTTAATAGTATAAGGATCTCTGATACCAGCTATCCCAATATAACGTTCCCCAACTTTTCCGGACCCTTCTAATTTCACCTTTACTTTTCCCTCTACGGGAATAAACTTAGACCCCGTGATACGACAAGTTTTTTCATCATACTGTTCATATACACATTGGGACATGTCCAGCATCCCACCGGCCACATATTCATAGAAAGGATTACTTCTCTCATACATGGCATGACCTGCTACAGAAGCAACAGTACATCTTTGCTGGGGATGCATAGCTTTAACTTTTACATCCTGTTCAGTGATTGTGCCCAATACTGATTCCTTTCCACCGTAGGGTTCCGCGCAGAAGGAAGCACATTCCAGAACTTTACCTAAATAGTAAGCTAAATCAGGGGAATGTCCATGGTACAGGGCAGGAGCTGCAAATACTGCCACATCACTACAGCGACCACCTATAATAACATCTGCTCCCATTTCTAATAATTTCAAATAAGGATGAACTCCTGCCACTCCGACGATTCTGTCGGTCTTCTCCAGCTCAGCTTTAGTTAAATTAGCTCTGCCATCTAGACCTTCGATCTCCACCCCTGCTTCTATTTTCTTAAAAAGATACTCTTTATCTACTTCTGAGTAGAAATACCCTAATTTAAACTTAGGCAGCTTATGTTTTTTAGCTAAATCTTTGATAATTTCTACATACATATCCACCTTACTATTTGTTCCTGTATCCCCTGCAGAGCCAATAATCATAGGTACGCCTAACTTGCGTGCTTCTACTAACATTATTTCTAAATCATGGGTTTGGGTAGATTTCAAACTGGTACAAATGTCTGCCCCCAGGGGTACGGGACCGATGTCATCACTGCCAGAATCGCACAAGATAAAATCTGGCTTTTCTTTAACCCCTAAGTAATAACTTTCCTCCTTAGTAGGGGCGAATCCTAAGTGCCCATTAGGACAAAGAAATTTTAACTCCTTCTTCATGTTCTCGTCTCCTTTTCATTTATCTTCTTAAATGTTATTACATGTTATTACCATCAAGAGTAAAAAAATTACAAGGGTACATTATCTACATTACTTTTCTTTCTTTTGAAAGACATTTCTACCAAACTAAACATAACGGTACTAATAGCAGCAACTATAACAGAAGCATAAGTTTCTGATAACCAGGGATGAATAGGATACTGCCCGAATATGGCTTTATAAACAACCCAATATAAACCCACTAAACTAGTAAGTAACATGGCACTAATAGCACCTTTAGGTGTAGTATATCTCCAATATATCCCGAAAAGCAGCACAACAAACAATGATCCTCGAATAGTGTAGGCAAAATAAACTATATCTAATATTCTAGTCCCACCGTATAAAAGCATAGCCAAAACTATACAAGTAATACCGGCTAAGCCAGTCATTAAGCGGGACATCTTTAATATTTCTTGGTCTGTAGCTTGAGGTTTTATAATACGCTGATAAATATCTTTAGTAACCATGGTACCCGCTGCAAGTATAATGGGAGCTATTGTTGATAAGATAGCGGCTAAAATAGCGGCTAATACAAGCCCTCCTGCCCCCGGCTGCAAAGTCATCATTAAAGTGGGAAGAGCCAGCTTAGCATTAGTTAATTCAGGAAAATTAACTCTGGCCATCATCCCTAAGAGAGCAGTCAAGATTCCAAAGGGCGCTACCACCAGAGCAGTAATAAAGGCGGCTTTTTTCGCAACTTTTACATCTTTAGCGGCAAGTATTGGCTGAATGCCGGCTTGGGCTGTACAAGCCCCTAAAATAGAAGCGACTATCCACGAAGATACCTTAATTTTTCCGATACTAAACCAATTAAAGTAAGGTTCCTTAGGCATAATATTAAGAATATTATCAATACCACCTATATTATTACTCGATAATATTAAAGCTAAGATTATGCCTCCATACATAAATATTAGGTGGAGTATATTTGTATACCCCACGGCCGTCATTCCTCCCGCCAAGGTATAAATAATGAACCCAACTCCCAAGATAACAACTGCCGAATAATAATTGAGGCCTAATACACTCACTCCTAAAGTCCCTGCTGCTATAATTTGGGCAGTACCAACTGCTATCATCACAAAAGTTAATAAAACACTAGAAACAACCCGCGCATTTACACCTACATACTTTTCAATTATACCCGGGACAGTTACAGTTTCTAAACTTCTATACAACTTGGCAAAAAACAAAGCTAGCACTATTACCCCTATAGAATTGGCTACAGTATACCAAGCTCCCGAGAGCCCATATAAATAACCGTACTCTGATACTCCTGTTGTGGCAGTTCCTCCCAACCATTCTCCCGTCCCTGCGGCAACACACATTAAAATGCCAAGGTTAGCCCCATGAAAAGCACTGGCAGAATTAGCTTTTCTTTTAGCATATAGACCTATGACAACTGTTACTGCAAAATAAAGAATGATTATTACCAGTTGTAGCGACAACCAATCACCTCCCTTTTAAGTTTTTATTTTATACTCATTATAACTTGTTATTACATGTTATATTATATAGGTAAATATCATTTTGTAAAGTACTTTTGGTAAAAAGTTATATATTCTTTATATTAATAACAACTAATATTAATGAATCCTCACCACTACTTGACACCAAATTGTTCTTAGTAGTATTGTTAGTTAAAGAATCGCCATAAGGAAGGTGTTTTGAACTGATTAAGGAATTAGATAAAAACTCATTGCCTTTACACTTACAATTAAAAAAAATAATCAAAAAAAAGATAAAAGAAGGTCTCCTAAAACCAGGAGAAAAGTTACCCTCCGAACGGGAACTCTGTGAAAAATATGGAATAAGCCGTATCACCGTGCGGCAAGCCTTAGGAGCCCTCAGTAACGAAGGGCTAATCTTTAGTTCCCACGGGAAAGGAAGTTTTGTAGCTCAAAATAAAGTGGAACAGGAATTGCTTTCTATAACTCCTTTCCAAAACTTCATCTTAAGCAAGGGGTTAAAACCCGGCACCAAGTATATTAGCTGCAACTTCATCCCCAATTCATATCAATTAAGTAAAATCCTCAATGTTCCTCTTTCTGATAATCTAATGGAACTTACATTAATCGGGCTTGGTAATGATCAACCCATGGCCCTGTATCAGAGTTATTTTCCTGGTGAACTGGGGGAAAAAATGCAAAAATTAGCACAAAAGTTTTCCCAAGATGAGAAACCCTTTACTACACTAGATCTGTATAAACATATACCGGACGTAACTTTAGGCGTCATTAACCAAACCTTTGAAGCTTCCCTGGCTGACTTAGATATTGCTAAAAAACTAAATATTAAAAAGGGAAGCCCCATCTTAATCGTGGAGTCAATAATATATTCTTCCGATGATCAGCCCTTAGAATATAAAAATACTATTTATAGGGGAGATAAATATAAATTTTCCATAGTCCGCAAACCTACTTATTAAAAATCAAACCCTTAACCTTGCCACCCGGCAAGATTAAGGGTTTTTTCTTATGTACATACGTTATAATTTTTTTCTATTTTCCTTATTTAAGATTATAGAAACTTTTTACTCCCTTGAAAACTGCAGCATTATCTAGTTCTTCTTCGATTCTCAATAACTGGTTATATTTAGCTACCCGGTCTGTACGAGAAGGAGCACCGGTTTTAATTTGTCCCGCATTTAAGGCTACGGCTAAATCAGCAATTGTCACATCTTCCGTTTCTCCGGAACGATGGGAGATAACAGCAGTATAGCCTGCTCTTTTAGCCATTTCTACCGTTTGTAATGTTTCAGTTAAAGTTCCAATTTGGTTTACTTTCACGAGAATGCTATTAGCTACTCCCATACTGATACCCTTGGATAATTTTTCTGTATTAGTAACAAACAAATCGTCTCCCACGATTTGGATTTTATCACCCAGAGCTTCAGTCATCAGCTTCCAGCCTTCCCAATCATCTTCAGCTAAACCGTCTTCGATAGAAATAATAGGATATTTATTAATCAGCTTACCATAGTATTCTACCATTTCCTGTGCACTCATAGTTAAGCCTTCCCCTGCTAGCACATAACCATTATCCTTATACAATTCTGTTGCGGCAACATCAACGGCTAGAGAAATATCTTCTCCCGGTCTGTAACCGGCTTTATGTATAGCTTCTACCAGCACTTGAAGAGCTTCTTCATTAGAGCTAAGATTCGGTGCAAAACCACCTTCATCCCCGACCGATGTGTTATAGCCTTTGCTCTTTAAGACATTCTTTAAATTATGGAAAATTTCTGCACCCATCCGTAGCGCTTCTCCAAAGGTAGAAGCTCCGATGGGCACTACCATAAACTCTTGAATATCAACATTATTATCTGCGTGTTTACCACCATTTAAAATGTTCATCATAGGTACAGGCAGTTGGCTGGCATTAACTCCTCCAATATAGCGATATAAAGGTAAGCCTACATAATCAGCTGCTGCTTTAGCTACGGCTAAAGAAACACCTAAAATAGCATTTGCTCCTAATTTACCTTTGTTAGGTGTTCCATCCAGTTCAATCATCTTATTATCTATTGCTACCTGATCTAGGCCATTTTCTTCTAACAAAGCCGGAGCAATGACGGTATTTACATTTGTAACTGCATTCATCACACCTTTTCCTAAGAAACGGTTTTCTTCTCCATCTCTAAGTTCAACAGCCTCGTAAGCTCCCGTAGAAGCACCTGAAGGAACTGCTGCACGACCAAAAGAACCATCCTCGAGAGTTACATCAACTTCTACTGTAGGATTCCCCCGGGAATCCAAGATTTCACGGGCAAAAATATCAATAATACTGCTCATTGTAAAACCTCCTGTTTACAATTTAATCTCTTATTTAGCTTTTGCCAAAAACTACTTACTAGCTATCATCTAATATACCACAAACAAGCTCTTTTGTTTAATCACTTTTCTTCACAAGCAAACTCTCGCCCGTCATTTCTTGTGGTTTAGCTAGATTAAGCAAATCTAAAAGAGTTGGGGCTATATCTTGTAAAGCACCCTTTTCCCGTAACTCAAACTCGTTTTTATCTGTACTTACTAGTAAAGCTGGAACTAAATTGGAAGTATGAGCAGTATGGGGTTGTTGGGTCTGACAGTCCAACATACATTCAGCATTCCCGTGATCAGCAGTTATAAAAAGAACACCATCTTGTTCCAAAACAGCCTTAACTACACTTTCCATACAGCTATCTATAGTTTCAATAGCTTTAACACAAGCCGTAATTTGTCCCGTATGGCCCACCATATCCGGATTAGCGTAATTCAACACTATAAGATCATATTTATTTTCCCGGATTTTTTCTATTACTTTATTAGTAACTTGGCAAGCGCTCATTTCCGGCTGCAAATTATAAGTTGCTACTTTAGGAGAATTAATAAGGACTCTGTCCTCACCCTCATAAGCTTCCTCAATACCACCATTAAAAAAGAAAGTCACATGAGCATATTTTTCCGTTTCCGCTATCCGCAGCTGCTTCAATTCTGCAGCACTAACAACTTCCCCCAAGGTATTGTCTAAGTTCTGAGGAGGATAAGCTACAGGGGCATGGATAGTTACATCGTACTGGGTAAAACAAACATAGTGCAAATTGAGATAACCCCCGGGCCTAGTAAAGTTCTGGAATTCTTGGTCCGTGAAGGCATGAGAAATCTGTCTAGCCCGATCAGCTCGGAAATTAAACATGATCACCACATCGCCCTTGCCAATCTTTCCTACCGGTGCTCCCTGATCATCTACAATTACCGTAGGTTCCACAAATTCATCAGTTACTTTTAGATTGTAAGATCTTTCTAAAGCCTCCATAGCCAGGTTAGCCTTCATCCCCTCGCCGGCAACCATGGCACGATAGCCTTTTTCTACTCTGTCCCAACGTTTATCCCTATCCATGGTATAATAACGTCCCGCAACCGTAGCAATTTTACCTACTCCCAGGGATTTTAATTTCTTCTCCAGTTCCACTATATATTCTTTGGCACTGGCAGGAGGTACATCCCGCCCATCTAAAATAATATGTATAAATATCTTCCGTAAGCCCTTATCCTTAGCCATATCTAATAGTGCCATGAGATGATCTAGATGACTGTGCACACCTCCATCGGAGAGAAGCCCCAATAAATGCAAGGGTTTATCTTCCTCTAAAGCCTTATCCATGGTTTCCACCAAAACCCGATTTTCCCGGATTTTCCCCTGGCGCACATCTCTATTGATCCGTGTCAGTTCCTGATAAACAACACGTCCTGCACCGATATTCAAATGTCCCACTTCCGAATTGCCCATTTGCCCTTGCGGCAAACCCACAGCTTCTCCGGAAGCTTCCAATACTGCATGGGGATATTCCTTTACCAAGCGGTCATAAAAGGGCTTTCGAGCCTGGGCAATGGCATTTCCTTCTGTGGTTTCAGATATTCCCCAGCCATCCAAGATCATTAGCATTATAGGTTTCTTAGTCATTTGCTTCCTCCTATTTAACATCCACAAACCTCAGCAGCACTTTTTACAATACTATAAAAAGAATCTGCCTTGAGGCTGGCTCCACCGATTAAAGCTCCATCAATGTTAGCTTGTTTGAAATAATCTACAGCATTGTTAGGTTTAACGCTGCCGCCATATTGAATACGTATTTTGTCGCCGATTTCCGTCCCATATTTAGCACTGATACATTGCCGTACAAAGGTAATAGTACTATCGGCATCCTCTACACTGGCATTGACCCCGGTACCAATAGCCCATACGGGTTCATAAGCAATGACTATTTGGTCCATTTCTTTAGCTGTTATATCTTGCAAAGACCCGAAAATCTGAGTTTTACAAATCTCTTCCATCTTACCTGCTTGTCTTTCTTCCAACGTTTCACCTATACAAAGAATGGGCTTTAACCCGTGGACAAGGGCGGCCTTAACTTTTTTATTTATCAGCTCATTACTTTCTTGGAAGATATGACGTCTCTCAGAATGTCCCAGAATAACATAAGTACATCCCAAGTCCTTTAACATCGCCGGGGATATTTCCCCTGTATAAGCTCCCTTATCTTCATAATACATGTTTTGAGCACCTAACTTAACTCCTGTGCCTTCCAAGCCTTTACTCACTGCTTGTAAACAAGTAAAAGGTGTACAAACAACAACTTCCACCTTCTTATATAATTCTGCATCGCCCGGAAGATCCGCTGTAAAACTTTCAGCTTCTCCCACTGTTTTATTCATCTTCCAGTTGGCAGCAACAATCGGAACACGCATCTCACTCTTCCCCCTTATCGATCCTGTAAAGCTACTATCCCAGGCAAGGACTTGCCTTCTAAAAATTCCAGAGAGGCTCCTCCTCCGGTGGAAATATGATAAATTTTCTCGGCTACACCGGCCTTTTCCACAGCCGCTACTACATCTCCTCCGCCAATTATTGTCTTGGCTTCAGCTTCAGCAACTATACGAGCCGTCTCATTTGTTCCCGCAGCAAATTTAGGGAACTCATATACACCTAGTGGTCCATTCCACACGATGGTCTTAGCTTTATTTATTACTTCTGCAAAAACCTTTAGAGTAGCAGGTCCCAAATCCAAGGCCATGGCCTGAGCCGGGATATTATTAACATCCACAACCTGGGACGAAGCATCCTCCGCAAATTTATCGGCCGCTACCACGTCTACCGGTAAGATCACTTCAGCCCCAGAAGTTTTAGCTTCTGCTAAAATCTCTTGAGCCACCTCAAGTTTCTCCGGTTCAATCAAGGATTTACCCGTTTCATAGCCTGCTGCCTTTAGGAAGGTATTAGCCATGCCTCCGCCTACCAATAGATAATCTACCTTACCCAGAAGATTTTGCATCACAGAAATTTTATCTGATACTTTAGCTCCTCCTAATATAGCGGCAAAAGGCTTTTGAGGATTACCTACAGCACTGGATAAAGCTTCGATTTCTTTTTCCATTAGAAATCCAGCTACGGCGGGGAGATGATGGGCCACTCCTTCCGTAGAGGCATGAGCCCGGTGGGCAGTTCCAAAAGCATCATTCACATATAAATCAGCTAAACGGGCTAAAGCTTCGGCCATCTTAGGATCATTTTTCTCCTCTTCTGCATAAAAGCGAGCATTTTCTAAGAGTAAAACCTGCCCTTCTTTCATTTCCTCTGCTACTTGGCGAGAATCTTCTCCCCCACAATCCCGGGCATATAAAACCTCTTCTCCTAATAATTCGCTTAAATGTTCTACTATGGGTTTCACACTCATCTCCGGTACGACCTTGCCTTTAGGTCTGCCCAAATGTGTCACCAGAATAGTTTTTGCCTTCTGCTCCTGTAAGTACTTTATAGTAGGCAAAGCTTTTACCATCCTGGTATCATCGTTAATCTTACCGTCCTTCATAGGAACGTTAAAATCAACACGTACCAAGACCTTCTTTCCTGCCACATCAATATCACGCAGCGTTTTCTTATTCATCTTGCCAAAACCCTCCTCTTTCTGGAGAAAATTAAACCAATTTAATTATAACATTTTGGCTAAGTAAACAGCTAGGTCTACCAGGCGGCAGGAATATCCCCATTCATTATCGTACCAGGCCACAACTTTAACCATGTTTCCACCAATAACCATGGTTGATAATCCATCCACAATGGAAGAATGAGGGTCACCATTATAGTCCTTAGATACCAGAGGCTCGTCGGAATAGTCCATAATCCCTTTCAAATATGTAGCGGCAGCATCTTTTAACTTCTCATTGACTTCTTCTACCGTAACGTTTGTTTCTAAATCAGCTACAAAGTCTACTACAGAAACATTAGGAGTGGGTACGCGCATGGCAAAACCATTTAACTTTCCTTTTAATTCCGGTAGTACTAAAGTTACGGCTTTAGCTGCACCGGTAGTAGTAGGAATAATAGATAAGCCTGCGGCTCTGGCTCTTCTCAAATCTTTATGGGGAAGATCCAAAATTTGTTGGTCGTTAGTATAAGAATGCACCGTAGTCATTAAACCCCGCTGAATCTTAAAATTCTCATGAAGAACTTTGACTACGGGAGCCAAGCAATTCGTTGTACAGGAAGCATTGGAAATGATGTTATGCTTTTCATGATCATATTCTTTGTCATTTACGCCCATCACTATAGTAATATCTTCCCCTTTAGCGGGCGCAGATATGATAACCTTCTTAGCTCCTCCTTCCAGGTGAGCTTTAGCCTTTTCTGCCTCTTTAAAACGGCCTGTAGATTCAATAACAATATCAACCCCCAGCCCTCCCCAAGGCAGTTTGGCCGGATCTTTTTCTGACATAACTTTAATTTCTTTGCCATTAACTATGATGGCATCTTCTTTAGTTTCAATGGGTACATTAAATTTCCCATGTATTGTATCATATCTTAATAAATGACCCAGAGTTCTGGCATCAGTTAAATCATTCACAGCAACAATTTCTATGTCCTCATTCCCCGCAGCAGCTCTAAACATATTTCTTCCAATCCGCCCGAATCCATTAATTCCGATTTTTTTCATTATAAATAACCTCCTTTTAATTTTCCCTTTTATATTTTGGTCTTTAATTATCTAAACTACTCTCATTCACCCTGGTGTTTCTTATGACATTATTCCTCAATTTGCTTTTTAATAACCTCGGCTGCTCCTTGATCCACAATCAAAACATCCACAAAACTTGCTCTAAGCACAGACATAATGGCATCGGCCTTGCTCTTTCCTCCGGCAACAGCTACAACCATATCCAGCTTAGCTATATCTTCGACTTTTGGTCCTACTGTAGGAGTAACTAGGGCTACGGAACCATCGGCTGCAAAATATGTTCCAAAGGCTTCTCCTACCGGTTCTTTTCGGGAATACCGCTGAATACTTTGCCAATCTGAATCCCGTCGTAAAGCCATGACCTCAGGGATACCTATCCCATGAACTAATAAATTGGCTTTTTTGCTCAAATTTATAACTTCTTGCACTTTGTGATCCGACAATAAAGGCTCTAAGGTCTCATTCTGTATACCATCGGGGACGTGTAGCAAACGATAAGAGGCTCCTAAACGCTGTGCTATTTCGGCAGCAATAGTGTTGGATTGTATCTCCACATCCTCACCTAACCCACCTCTTCCCGGAACTACCAAGACATCTTTTTTTCCTACCGTCTGGGGAATATTGTGGGCAACTTCTGCCATAGTCGTTCCACCTGTCACTGCTATGACCCACTGATCCTGAACAACATCCCGCAGAAAAGCACCTGAAGCTTGGCCCAGCTCATGTAAAATTTCACAATTCTGATCTGCATCTCCCGGTACAATCACAACTTTAGTTAAATCAAGCTTTTGTGCCAGATAGTTTTCTAAAGGAGCTAACCCTTCAACTTTATGTATTAATAGACTTAACTGGGGGAGCAGTTTTTTACCCTCCTCCGTTAAAGATACTCCGGCAGCATTAGATTCTAGTAAATTATGGTCTTTCAAAAAATCTATTTCACTGCGCACTCCTCTTTCTCCCAGAGCTAATCTCTCCGCTAAAAGGCGCCTACCAATGGGCTGATTATACTTGATAGTACGTAAAATAGTGTAGCGTTTTTGAAAAACAGGGAGCATTTCCGGAACTAATAATTTAAATAATAGCAATGAGTTATCAGTATTATTTTCTATCAATCAATTTCCTCCTCACGGGTCATTTTATATCCCGCTATTACATTTTGCGTCCCGCTATGTTTATAAAAAATATTATTTCATATTAAATATACCAAATTTATTAGTACCTAGCAAGATATACTTGGAAAAAAAAGGGCTATTAACATAACGTTAATAGCGCCTACGTTGACCGGTATTGGGGATATTAAGCTCTTCTCGATATTTTGTCACTGTTCTGCGAGCTATATTAATTCCCTTTTCCTTCATAAGATTAGCAATTTTTTGATCGCTCAAAGGTTTTCTGGCATCTTCGGCCTGAACAATTTCCTGCATAAGTTTTTTGATACTTTCCGAAGAAGCACAATCCCCCCGTTTCGTATTAAAGCCTGAGGTAAAGAAAAATTTAAATTCGAAAATTCCATGGGGAGTTTGAATATATTTATTCGAGGTGGCTCGGCTCACTGTGGATTCATGGACACTAATCTGTTCCGCTATTTGTTTTAAAGTCATGGGTTTCAATTTCTTAATTCCACAGTCAAAAAATTCTCTCTGCATTTTAACTAGTGTCTCTGTAACCTGATAAATGGTGCTCCTGCGCTGTTCGATACTTCTTATTAACCAAACAGCCTGATTTAATTTATTTTCCACAAAATTTTTCGTAACATCATCTGTTTTACCCCTATTATTAAGAATAGAACTGTACGTCTTGTTAATTGTTAGACGCGGGGTATGATTATCATTAACTAGAATTACATATTCCCCATCGATCCGTTCTACCGTAACATCGGGTACGATATAGCGAATACTGTCGCTGCCACCAAAGGAAGCACCTGGTTTAGGATTTAAGTTCTTAATAATATCTGCCAATTCTTGAACTTTACTTATAGGCAAGTTCATATCCTGGGCCACTCTATTCAATCTACCTGCACCGATATTTATTAAATGCTTATCAATAATTTTATGCAGATCAGGATTGTGAATTCCCCTTTGATTCAGCTGGATCAATAAACATTCTCGCAGGTTGCGTGCACCTACACCGGGAGGATCCAAACTATGAATCAGATCTAAAACAATTTCCGTTTCTTCTTTTGTTACCTGCAAGTCTTTTTGACATTGTTCTAACGTTACCGCAAGATACCCGGTAGAATCAATATTGCCAATTAAATAATAAGCTATTTTATTATTGCGGGAGTTTAAGGGTAGCACTCCAATTTGAGATAGTAAATGTTCATGTAAACTAATGCCCTTCGTTACCATATTCTCGAAAGTAACTTCAGGCTTTACTTCTTTAAACCTGCTTCTATCAGGTACATCTCTCATTTCTCGCATATATTCGGACCAATCTATTTCCGGTTCCTTTTTCTCCTGAGATTGAGCAGGTTCTTCTTCTTTAAATTCTATTAAGGGATTTTCGAGAATAGCCTGATTAACATATTCTGTCAGCTCGAGAGAAGATAGCTGGAGAATCTTAATGGCCTGGCGTAACTCGGGGGTCATAATCAGTTTTTGATTTTGTTCCAAGCGTAAACCATAGCCTAAATTCATCCTAATAAAACCTCTTTTCTAATATATTATTAATAATTGCTTTATTTTATATTCTTGTTTAAATTTTCAATATTATATATATATTATTCAGATTATATTGATTAACTAATATTTGGAAGATTCAGCCGTCTCCTTTTGCTTTCCCTACTACTATTATACTTGATTTTTAGGATTTGCGCCTTAACTTATTTTGCCTGACAAGGTACCCTGTAACAATAAGCAGGAATGAAGTCAATCCATAAGTAAAATACTTGACTATTCCCAGTTGCTGGATTTCATAGAGATAAGGGTGTAGATTCCAACTATAGTCCACATAATCATTAAATATCAGCCAGATACCGATTATAAACCATACTTTGAACGAAGGTCTAAATAGTAATAAATATAATAGTCCTTCTAAAGCCATGCCCAAATGACTTACCCACAACATAACTTCCTGACCTAATATTCTCCCGGAAATCAACCAATAATGGGTATTTACAAACATGGCCCAAATACCATATTTAATTAAGCTAACATTGGCAAGAAAATTCAGATAAATATTGCTTTTCCCTTTCAACAACTGTAAAAGCATTATTACAAATAGTGTTGTAGCCAATGGGGAATCGGGGGTGAAGATCCAAAAAATCCAGGGAGTGTTGGCTAATTGTTCTTTGTACCAATAGTATCCGTATAAGGACCCCAGAAAATTTACACTTATTAATATTTTTAGAAAAAGAGGATGTAGGAAAATGTTTGCTAGTTTGTTGTGCTCATGCTTAAACTTGTGCAACTTTTTCATTTCCTCCATAACTCATTCTAATTCTTTGTATGGGTACTCCTCCTACGAACTCTCCCTTTTCTACATCCCTATTAACTAAAGCTCCTGCAGCAACAACAGCATCATCACCAATATCTACACCTGCCAAGATAGTAGCATTTGCTCCAATTAAGACATTTGCTCCAATATTTATTTTTCCTAAGCGTAATTCGCTACACAGAAATTCATGACATAAAAGGGTAGAATTATAGCCCAGTATAGAATTATCTCCTATAGAAATCATTTCCGGCCAAAAAACATCAGCCATGGCCATTAAGCCCCAAGAAACTCCTCTCCCCACTTTCATTTTCAAAAAGCGTCTAGCTAAAAAATTTTTAAAACTTAATGAAGGAGAATACCGACAAATCTGGATAATCAAGAAATTTTTTATCACTTTCCAGGGGCTACAAAATTTCGTCCAATATTGCAGGGAATTCCAGCCTTTTACAGGGTAAACCTGCAATTTTCGCACAAATCCACCATCTTTCGCTAATTTTATTATAACATATAACACCATCTATTGATATTATCCCACGGCAAATATAATTATATCCGCTTAGCTACTACTACTATATTTATATAGCAACTCCCTCCATTTAATACCTAATAAGTATAATTAATTTGAACAAGCTGTGAAAATATAAAAAGATGTTGGCAATTATCACCAACATCTTGTCCGCACTAATAGTGCCTTATTTTTTATGCTTGTTGAGGTGCGCCTACAGGGCAAACATCTGCACAGCTACCACAATCAGTACATTTAGCTGCATCGATTACGAATTTGCCATCGCCTTCGCTAATAGCTTCTGCTGGGCATTGTGCTTCACAAGCACCGCAGGAAATACATTCATCATTAATTACGTATGCCATAATTTTCACCTCCAACTCCTAGTAAATCACCAACTCTATTAAATTATACTAGAAGAATGTAAATAAAACACTAATAATTTTCCGGTTTTTTAATTTTTTTTAGCCTTTTACCCTTTAAATTCATGCTATTTCGCAGTTCTTCTGCTAAATCTTCGATTTTCCTCATGCGGTGATTAACCCCTGACTTACTAATAGCAGGCATCATCATTTCACCCAGTTCTTTGAGGCTTACATCGGGATTATTTAAACGCAATATGGCAATTTCCTGCAGACGGGGCGAAAGCTTGTCAATTCCAATAGTATTTTCTATCAACTTAATATTTTCCACTTGTTTAATTGAGGCATTAACAGTTTTATTCAAATTAGCCGTCTCACAATTTACCAGACGATTCACCTGGTTGCGCATACCTTTTACAATCCTGATATTTTCAAAATTTAATAAAGCTTGATGAGCACCAATAATGTTAAGGAAAAATACGATCTGTTCACTTTCCTTCAAATAAACTATATTCCATTTCTTTCTGACACTTATTTTGGCATTGAGTCCATCAAATTCATTAATTAAATTAGTCAGAGCTTGAGCAAATTCTGAGCTATTAGTAATTATCTCTAAATGGTAATTGCTTTCCGGACTATTAACGGAGCCCGCTCCTAAAAAAACTCCCCTCAGATAACTGCGTTTGCAACACTGCTTTTTTACCAGAGATTTTTTAATCCCCGGCAATACTGCCCCATCTTCCCCCAATAAACCGATTTCTTTAAAAAACTCATGCTTATTTGTTTCCTGGGGTAAAAATTGCTGATTAAATCTAACGCAATACAAATTTTTCTTTCTGAGGCGCATTCTTCTCAACACGCGGACTTCCGTATCCATATTATAAACCTGTTTGGCCAGACGGAAGATTTTGCGAGCCACAGCAGCATTCTCCGTAGTAACATTTAAACCAACTTTATGTTGGGGACTGATAGTAATGGTACCATCCAATCTAATCAAGGCTGATAATTCTGCCAATTGGCAGCATTTTTTGTGCGGAAAAATATGGGCCAGCTCATCCTTAGTTTGGGTAGAAAAAGTCATTATTTTCCTCCCCTTTCTTCAATTTTTCAGTAAGAATATAGTGATCTATTATATTAGGAAATGGTTTAATAATCCTTTTATCTAAAATTAATTGAATAATTTGCCGTGCAACTTTGGTGGAATTATGATGTATGAGGTTTTCTTCATCAATCAGAGGAGCTGAAATAAGTTTTATCTTCATTTTACTTAACTTTTCTTTATCTATATCTACAGGCTGAGAACCTACCAAAGAATATCTTTGCAAATGTTCCTCTGCTACCTTTTGGTTATTAACAATAATATAATCTACTAATCCAGGCACGGTATGACGATACAGGGCCTTAAGATGATCACTGGCTTTATAACTTTCCGTTTCCCCTGGCTGAGTCATTACATTACACACATACACTTTTAAGGCCTTGGACTTAGTAATAGCCTCAACTAAACCGGGAACTAATAAATTAGGAATAACGCTTGTATATAAACTGCCTGGACCTAACACGATAGCATCGGCTTCCAGGATGGCTTCAATGGCTTCCGGTACCGGCTTACAGCTATTAGGGATAGTAAAAACTTTTTTGATGGGCTTGCTGGACTTACTGATATTTGTTTCACCTCGAACCATGGAACCGTCCCGCAGTTCGGCAGCTAATACAATATCATCCAGGGTAGAAGGTATAACCTTCCCATGTATAGCCAGTACTTTGCTTATTTCATGAATAGCCGTCTGAAAATTCCCTACTGAATCAGCCAAAGCAGTGATTAACAAATTTCCTAAGTTATGCCCTGCAAAATCATTACCGTCCCCGAAACGATAATTAAAAAGCATTTCCATGGCAGGCTCCGTATCGGCCAAGGCTACCAGACAATTGCGCAAATCTCCCGGAGGCAGTATGCCGAATTGTCCCCTGATAATGCCTGAGCTACCTCCATCATCAGCTACAGAGACTATAGCAGTAATATTAGACGTGTATTCTTTTAAACCTCTTAGCAAGACTGATAGACCGGTGCCTCCTCCGATAGCTACAACCCGGGGTCCCCTTCTCAAGTACTGTCTGTGGTATACGTTTTTCATGCGGTTATTAGTATGTTCAGGAAAAGCAGCATTTAAAAAAACTTTTACAGCTCTTTTAAAGCTGTAAAATATTATTGCCAAACCTAAAAAAAGAAGTCCTATTCCTCCTACTGTCTTACCTCCGTAACCCAAAGATTGCAATACTATTGTTTTCAGTTTAAATTCAAATAAACCTAAAATTTCGCTTTGTACTAAAATACTTACCCCGGCACTAGCGATAATAATTCCTACTATAGCCAAAAGCAACCAGCGCTTAAAATGCAATCCCGGGTAGAACCATTGCCAAAAATTCATTAGGTTTCACCCTTACCCTTCTTCAACATATCCCGATGCCTAACTATCACATTGTAATTATGAGTAGCAAGCATCTTACTGATACTGTTAGCTAAAGTAACAGAACGGTGCTGACCACCTGTACAACCTATGGCTATCACCAGATGAGTTTTGCCTTCTTTTACATAATGAGGCAATAAAAAAGTCAATAAATCATTATATTTTGCTAAAAATTCTGTTGTGGTAGGTGAACTTAAAACATAATCCCTTACTTCCGTATCACACCCTGATTGATCACGTAATTGTTTAACATAATAGGGATTAGGCAAGAAACGCACATCTATTACTAAATCAGCATCTAAAGGAATGCCATATTTATAGCCAAAGGAAACTACAGAAATGTGAAGTCTCACTTTATCGTTTTTAGGACCATATAAATCATTAATCTCCGTCTTCAATTGATTAGGCGTTACTTCCGATGTGTCAATAATCTTATTAGCTATCCCCCGGAGCTCTTCCAGGTATTTTCTTTCCAATACTATATCTTCCAGAAGTCTCCCATGACTGGATAAAGGATGACGCCTTCTGGTCTCTTTAAATCTTTTTATTAATACTTCCGTACTGGCTTCCAAATACAGAATTTCGTAGGGACAATTTTGCTTATCCAACTCTGCCAGGGCTAAGAATATATCATTAAAAAAATCTCCTCCCCTTACGTCTATCCCCAAAGCCACACGTTTAATATGAGTTTTATCCTCCATATATAATTCCGCAAATTTAGCAAGCAAGGCTGGCGGTAAATTGTCAATACAGAAATAACCTAAATCCTCTAAAGCACGCAGGGCATGGGTCTTACCTGCACCTGATAAACCTGTAATAATTAAAAAATTTATATCCTTCTTAAGTTCCATTTCAGTCAACTCCCCCTGCTGATATATATTAATCAAGAATACTAATCTACCTTGGCATTCTTAATTTTCTCCGGTGGTACTCCCACCTTTTCTAAAACCCAGGACCCATACTCTAAACAACCTACAGATTCAGGAAAATGAGCATCACTATTAACAATAAAATCAACACCGTAACCGGCAACTTCTTGCACCTTTTCATAGGAAGGGAACTTATGGCCCGCATTTATTTCCCATAAGGTGTCACACCTTATGCAAGCCCGCGCCACTTCATAAGCATCCACATCCATCTTTAATCCAGGATGAGTAATGGCCCATAAATCATAGTTATGAATAGCTTCAACTAACGCCTTGGTATTATTAGTTTTCACCCGTTCCTTCAAAGCAGGAAACACCTTCATAATTTGATTCTCTAAAATCCAATCCACCCCTTGCAAACCTTGAGGAATGATGTAGGGGTGAAGCCCGGCCAACAGATAATCCAGTTCTTTAATAACCTTCTTACTAATATCCAGCTCCCCTGTTAAATTAAGGACATCGGCTTCTGCTCCCACTTTAAGTTGCAGTGAGGGAAAATTAACCTGCAACTTATTCAGGCCTTCTTTAATCTCTAAAAATATACTCTCATTTTTTACACCTGTACCAATGTTACGAGGGCCGTGATCTGCTATCCCTAACTCCTGTAAACCTTGGGCTTTAGCGGCAATAATCATTTCCTCCAGGGAAGCGCGCCCATCACTATATAAGGTATGGGTATGATAATCTCCTTTAAACTCCACTTAGGAGCCTCCTTACATGATATGGCAGGATCTTATTCTTTATTATCAGTTTCTCCCCTTTATTATAAACTTATATCACACTGCAAGCCAGCGTGGAGAAACTTTCCGGGGAAATTTCCGACAGCAGTTCACCTTTAAAAAGTTTTCCCTAAAAAAATAACACTCCATTTCCCCCTGATGGAGTGCCTCATTCTATCTACTTTTTTCTTTTAGCCGAATATTCATATGTTTAACTATCAGCTTGTCCAACCGTTTACTTACTTCATAGATCTCCCTTGTCGTCAAGAGTTCCCTTTTACCGTTAGCAAGAGTATAAAGTTCATTTCTCAGCATTTCCATCTCTTGCAAAATTTTTTCCGAAGCTGCGCCTATCATTTCCTCCTCCTATATTTTTTTCCATTATTTTCTTTTATAGAGACTTTATTCGACTCTTAAATTCAAAATCCTCCCATTCCAGGAAATTATTTTGTTAATTTTTGTTAATTTTTGTTCTCTTGTTAACATATGGTAATTTATGGTAACTGTCATCTAAGTTAAGACAAATTTTTCAATTGCTTCCGCTACACCATCATCATCATTTTTACAAGTAATATAGCGGGCCAGCTCTTTAATTTGAGGCACAGCATTGCCCATGGCTACCCCCAAACCAGCATATTCTATCATATCCAAATCATTTTGGCTATCTCCTACAGCCATAACTTCCTCAGCAGTAAAACCTAAGCTGGTAGCTAAACTGTGTAAAGCCCGGCCTTTGGTCGCCAAGGGATGAGCAAATTCCAGAAAAAATGATTTAGACTTAGTAATATGCACAATATCCCTAAAATCTCCCGTAAGTTCCTTATATAAATCATCCAGTTTATCGGCATCGCCAATTACCAGGATTTTAGAAGGTTCCGTTTTGATAGCCTCCACTAAGTTAGGTACTACATGATAAGGCACCTTACATACTCTAGCATAACGTTCTAGCTCCGGAGACTCTTCCTCAATATATAATTCATCATTGATATAAACATTGATCTGGAAACTATATTCCCTCAGTCGTTTAAGCAAAGCTTTAGCATATTTAAGTTCTAAAGGCTGTTGGTGAACAACTCTCCCATCTGCATATTTCACAAGGGCCCCTTGATAAGTTATCAAGGGCAAATCCAGCCCTAGGTCCTGAGCATATGGAAGGGCCGAAGCATACATCCGTCCCGTAGCTAAAGTGACTAGGGTCCCTTGTTCCACGGCTTCCTTGATGGCCTTCTTAGCTCTAGGAGAAATGGTTAAGTCCGTTCTCAATAAAGTATCATCTAAATCTAACGCTACCAGTTTAATTTTCTCCATGGTAACACTCCTCTTCCCCCAAAAATTAACTTTACACCTTATTTTTTGTCATCAATTAAAATAGTTAAGAAATAGCTGGTAATAGATAAGAGAATAGAACCTATTACAGCTGTAATAATCCCGTCTATCCTAAATCCTCCCACAACGGAGGCCGCTAATTTCAACATTATGCCATTTAAAACAAAGGTAAATAACCCTAAAGTGAAAACATTTACAGGTAATGTAAGCAACCAAAAGATGGGCCTAATTACCGCATTTACTATACCTAACACTAAAGAGGCAATCAGAGCAGCTCCTAAACCACTCACATATATACCCTCTAAGAGATATGCGGTGATTATCAAAGCTATACTATTCAATAGCCAACGTACTAACAATGACATATTTTTCCCTCCTTATCTCCTTATCCCGTTCTCCCTTTAAATCAATCCTTATTTTATTCTGCAGGATGAAAAAATTCATAAATCTGTTCCGCTATCTGTTCATTTATACCTTCAACTTCTGATAATTCTTGAGGTGTTGCTTGCATTATTTTCTTAATGGAAAAATTAAAGTGCTTTAACAAAGCTTCTTTTCTCTTTTTACCTATGCCCGGTATATCCGTCAGTACAGAAGATAAATTGCGCTTGCCTCGCAACAATCTATGATAAGTTATGGCAAAACGGTGAGCTTCGTCACGTATTCTCTGGATTAAATACAATCCTTGGGAGCGGCGAGGAAGAATAATAGGTTCACTGCTGTCTTCTGTAAAAATCCATTCATTTTCTTTAGCCAAACCTACGGTAGGTATATCTCCATACCCCAGCTCTTCCATGACCTTACGAGCCGATGATAGCTGCCCTTTTCCCCCATCAATAACTATTAGTTGAGGTAATGTAGCAAATTTTTCATCTCCTGCCGTGGCTTTATTAAAACGACGCCTAATTACTTCCTCCATGCTGGCAAAATCATCGGGTCCTTCCACAGTTTTTATTTTAAATCTGCGGTACTCTGAGGAGCAAGGCTTGCCCTCCACAAATACTACCATGGAAGCCACAGTTTCTGCTCCCTGAATATGGGAGATATCATAGCATTCCATGCGCTGTGGCTTATCTTCCAGTTTTAAAGACGCCGCTAATTCTGCTAAACCGTCCTGGGGGTTATTCCTGCTCATACTGGCCACTATTTCCTGCTGCAAGCTGTCCAGGGCATTTTTCCCTACCATCTCCAGGAGATGTCGTTTATCCCCTTGTTTAGGAACTTTCAGTTCCACCCGGCCTCCTCTTTTTCCTTTCAGCCAGGCGGTAAGGACTTCCTGTTCCTCTACTTCTTCCGGCATAAGGATCTCCCGGGGAATATACTCCACTTGATTGTAATATTGTTTGAGAAAAGCGCCTAAAACTTCTGCCCCTTCCGTCTCTTCTGTAGTCTCTAAGAAGAAATGGTCCCGGCCTAACAATTTACCTTCTCTAATCATAAAGACTTGAACACAGCTCTTCTTAATACTTTTAACATAGTTTATTACATCCATATCGGCATAGCGATCAGAAATTATTTTTTGTTTGGCTACTACTTTTTCTACCGCCGCCAATTGATCTCGAATTTCCGCGGCCCGTTCAAAGTTTAACTCTTCCGCCGCTTTTTCCATCTTTTCTTGCAGAGCTTTTAATAAGTTTTCCTGTTTACCTTCTAAAAAAAGGATAACTTCCTGAATCATTTTATTATATTCTTCCTGGCTTATTTTTCCCACACAAGGTGCTGCACAGCGTTTGATGTGAGCATTAAGGCAAGGACGGTCCCGTTTAGGCAAGGTCCTCTGTTTGCAGGAACGTATGGGGAAGATCCTCTTCAACAACCGCAAAGTCTCATGGACTGCCGAAGCACTTGTAAAGGGCCCGAAATAGCGGGCCCCATCTTTTTTTAAGGATCGCACAATTTCCAAGCGAGGATAGCTTTCTTGGAGGGTAACCCTAATAAAAGGATAATTCTTATCATCTGTTAAACGCACATTATATTTAGGCTTATGCTCTTTAATCAGGTTATTTTCTAAAATTAAAGCTTCTATTTCCGTATCCGTAATTATATATTCTAAATCGTAAATATTTTGCACTAAAGCTCGTGTTTTAGCAGAGTCCCGATGTTGAGAAGAGAAGTATGATTTTATGCGATTTTTTAGGTTTACAGCCTTACCAACATAAATAATCTTATCCTGCTTATTCTTCATCAAATAAACTCCGGGAAGGCTGGGCAAATTTTGCAGTTTATCCTCCAGCACATACTCTCCTCCCTTCTTAAAAGTTATACCATCACTGTTCTAATACTCTTTTAAGATAAAGTCCCGTATAACTCCGGGGATTAAGGCAGATTTCTTCGGGGGTTCCCTGAGCCACGATTTCTCCCCCTTTATCTCCACCTTCCGGTCCTAAATCGATAAGGTAATCTGCGGACTTGATCACATCCAAGTTATGCTCAATAACTAAGACTGTATCTCCTGCTTCCACTAAACGGGTAAGGACTCCTAGGAGCTTATGAATGTCGGCCATATGCAGCCCCGTGGTAGGTTCATCTAAAATATATAAAGTTTTTCCGTTGCTGCGCCGGCTTAATTCCGAAGCCAGCTTGATTCTTTGAGCTTCCCCGCCCGACAGGGTGGTAGCCGGCTGACCTAACCTGATATAACCTAAGCCTACATCCTGCATAGTTTTAAGCTTGCGGTAGATTTTAGGATGGTTTTGGAAAAACTCTGCCGCTTCATCCACAGTCATTTCTAAGATTTGGGCAATATTCTTTCCTTTATATTTAACTTCCAAGGTTTCCCGATTGTAACGCTTTCCTTTACAAACTTCACAAGGCACGTAAACATCGGGCAGAAAGTGCATTTCTATTTTAATAATTCCATCACCGCTACAAGCTTCACACCGCCCTCCTTTAACATTAAAGCTGAAGCGTCCCGGCTTATAGCCGCGCATCCGAGCTTCCGGAGTTTGGGCATAAACTTCCCGAATTCCGTCAAAGACCCCCGTATAGGTGGCGGGGTTGGAACGTGGAGTACGACCTATGGGTGATTGATCTATATTGATTATTTTATCTAGATATTCTAAACCGGTAATCTCTTTATGAACACCGGGTTTAGTCCTTGAACCATGAAGCTCATGGGCTAAACGCTTATAAAGGATTTCATTGACTAAGGTACTCTTACCCGACCCCGATACCCCTGTTACACAAACAAAAAGATTAAGGGGTATGGCAGCTGTAATATTTTTTAGGTTATTTTGCCGAGCTCCCGTTATTTTTAACCACTTACCATTAGGATCTCGTCTCTTAAAAGGTACAGGGATTTTTTCTCGTCCACTTAAATATGCTCCCGTCATAGATGGTTCTGACGCCATAATGTCCTGTAAAGTTCCCTGGGCTACTATTTTTCCGCCATGGGCACCTGCTCCCGGTCCAATATCAATGATATGATCCGCAGCCCGCATAGTATCCTCATCATGTTCTACAACTAGCACCGTATTCCCTAAATCCCGCAAGGATAAAAGGGTATCAATCAAACGGCTGTTGTCCCGCTGATGCAATCCTATAGAAGGTTCATCCAGGATATATAAAACCCCCATTAAGCTGGAACCTATTTGGGTAGCTAATCTGATTCTTTGGGCTTCTCCTCCCGATAAAGTACCGGCGGAGCGATGTAAAGTAACATAATCCAGTCCTACATTCACTAGAAAGCCCAGACGGGCCTTAATTTCTTTCAAAATCTGACGTGCGATAAAAGCATCCCTCTCCGAAAGCTGTAAGTTTTCAAAAAAGCTTAAGGACTCACGGATGGAAAGGCTGGTAATCTCCCAAATATTTTTTCCTTCAATGGTGATAGCCATGCTTTCCGGCTTAAGACGGGTACCCTTACATTGGGGACAGGAAATACTATTCATATAAGATTCAATTTCCCGCCGCACATAATCGGATTGAGTTTCCCGATAACGCCGTTCCAAATTAGGTATAACCCCTTCATAAGCAGTATCGAAAACCCGCAATTCTCCTTGAGAATTGTAGTAGCGAAAACGTATTTTTTCCCCGTTAGCTCCATAGAGAATCATATCCTGCTGTTGAGGAGTCAGTTCGTTAAAAGGGGTATCCATGGAAAAATTAAATTGGCGAGCCAAAGATTCCAGCATTCCCGTGTACCAGTTGGATGAACCTCTGCTCCAAGGTTCTACAGCTCCTTGAGCTAAGGATCTGGAGCGATCAGGCACGACCATTTCCGGATCTATTTCTAATTTAAAACCTAAGCCGCCACAAACAGGACAGGCTCCAAAAGGACTATTGAAAGAAAACATGCGCGGAGTAACTTCCTCAAAACTGATGCCACAATCTATGCAGGCAAATTTTTCACTGAACAATAATTCTTCTTGATCGATAACCTGTACTGTAGCAATACCTTCTGCCAGATTCAGAGCTGTTTCCAAGGAATCAGCCAGGCGTTTTTCTACCCCATCTTTGATTATTATTCGATCTATTACTACTTCGATGGTATGCTTTTTATTCTTTTCTAGCTTAATATCCTCAGCTACTTCCCGTACTTCTCCATCCACTCTCACTCTGACATAACCATTTTTCTGGATTTGCTGGAATGTTTTTTGGTGGGTTCCTTTACGTCCCCTTACTATAGGAGCTAGAATCTGCATCCGTGTCCTTTCGGGATAACTCATAAGTTTGTCCACCATTTGGTCCACAGTTTGCTGCTCAATAGGTTTTCCACAACTATAACAATGGACTTTGCCGATGCGGGCATACAGCAGCCGCAGATAATCATAAATTTCCGTCACCGTCCCCACTGTAGATCGGGGGTTGCGGCTCGTTGTTTTCTGGTCAATAGAAATGGCAGGGGATAGCCCTTCAATATAGTCTACATCAGGCTTATCCATTTGCCCTAAAAATTGACGGGCATAAGCAGAAAGGGACTCCACATACCTTCTTTGCCCTTCCGCATAAATAGTATCAAAAGCCAGGGAAGACTTCCCTGAGCCACTGAGTCCTGTAATAACTACCAGTTTATCGCGGGGGATCTCTACATCAATGTTCTGGAGATTGTGGGAGCGAGCTCCTTTTATAATAATTTTATCTTTTGCCATTTTTAACACCACTCTTAATAAAATAATATCGCTTATAGCTGCCCTTTCAATTCAAAGATGATATCTCGTAATTCGGCAGCTTTTTCAAAGGCCAATTCTCGCGAAGCCTTCTTCATATCCTTTTCCAATCTAACAATCATATCTTTTATTTCTAATTTAGACATTTTCTTAATATTAGCCGTTTTGTATTGTTCCCCTTCTTCCGCTACATGAGTAGCCTCCAGCACATCACGGATAGCTTTCTTAACAGTTTGCGGGGTGATGTTGTGTTTTTTATTATAGGCCACTTGTTTTTTCCGTCTTCTATCTGTTTCATCAATAGCTTTTTTCATAGAATCAGTTATGCGGTCGGCATACATAATAACATGTCCCTCAACATTACGGGCTGCCCGGCCGATGGTCTGGATTAAAGAACGTTCAGAGCGCAAAAATCCTTCTTTATCAGCATCAAGAATAGCAACCAAGGAGACTTCTGGCAAATCCAAGCCCTCCCGTAATAAGTTTATTCCTACCAAAACATCAAAGACTCCTAACCGCAAATCCCGGATAATTTCCACCCGTTCTAAAGTTTTTATTTCTGAATGGAGGTAGCGCACTTTTATCCCCGTTTCCCTGAGATAATCCGTGAGATCTTCTGCCATTTTTTTCGTTAGAGTCGTAACCAGAACCCTTTCTTTCCTATCTATCCGTAGCTTGATTTCCTCCAAAAGGTCATCAATTTGCCCTTTCGTAGGCTTAATTGTTATTTCCGGATCTACTAAACCCGTAGGTCTAATAATCTGTTCCACAACTTCCCTACTCATCTTCATTTCATAGGGACCCGGTGTAGCCGAAACAAAGACTACTTGATTTACTCGCTGTTCAAATTCCTCAAATTTTAAGGGTCTATTGTCCAGGGCAGAGGGTAAACGAAAACCGTGGTCTACCAAAGTATTTTTGCGAGATCTGTCCCCTGCATACATCCCCCCAACTTGGGGCACCGTCACATGGGACTCGTCAATCATCATTAAAAAGTCTTTAGGAAAATAATCCAATAAGGTGTAAGGAGCTTCACCCTCCTGACGTTGGGTCAGATGGCGAGAATAATTCTCAATACCGGAACAGAAGCCAACTTCCCGCATCATTTCCATATCGTATCTGGTGCGCTGTTCCAAACGTTGAGCTTCTAACAACCTGTGGTGGGAACGTAATTCCCTCAATCTCGTTTCCAGCTCTGCTTCGATCTTCACCAGAGCTTTATCCATCTTTTCTTTAGCTGTAACGTAGTGACTGGCGGGGAAAATACTGACATGACGACGCGAACCCAGCACCTCTCCCGTCAAGGTGTCCACCTCTACGATTCTGTCCACTTCATCGCCGAACAGTTCGATGCGCACAGCTTTTTCTCCATAGGAGGCCGGGAAAATATCAATGACATCTCCTCTAACTCTGAAGGTTCCCCGTACAAAATTTACATCATTTCTGTCATACTGAATATCTGTTAAACGTCTCAAGATAAAATTACGGTCATATTCTTGTCCCACTCGTAAAGACAAGCTCTGCTCCCCATAATCTTCCGGGGAGCCCAAACCATAAATACAAGAAACGCTGGATACAACTATTACATCTCTTCTCTCAAAGAGGGCCGCCGTAGCAGAGTGGCGCAATTTTTCTACTTCTTCGTTGATAGAGGAATCTTTTTCTATATAAGTATCAGTCTGAGGTACATATGCTTCAGGCTGATAATAATCGTAATAACTGACAAAATACTCTACGGCATTATCGGGAAAAAATTCCTTAAACTCGCTACAGAGTTGGGCCGCCAGGGTCTTATTGTGAGCAATGATTAAGGTAGGTTTCTGTACCTTTTCTATAACATGGGCCATGGCAAAGGTCTTGCCTGTCCCCGTAGCCCCTAGTAAGGTTTGATGGGCAATTCCTTTTTTTATGTTATTGACTAGAGCCTCTATGGCCTGGGGCTGATCTCCTTGAGGCGTGTATTCTGATTTTAAGACAAAGCGATTTTCCATGTTATCCTCCACTTTTGCCATTTATAGGATATTGATTGAATATCACATTATTATATCATACTAAGAGTATTTTTTTAAACACTTAAAGAGGAGTAACAAATTATGTCACTCCCCTGCTTTTTCTTCATAAACAGAGTTCTTAGCTTCAGAGGGGGTTATAACCTACCACTGAAGGTTAGCTATGGGACAAACTTCAAGATCTTTACCCTTCAGGGCTTAAGTTTTGTCCTCAATTTTTTCCACCATTTCTCCATTACACTTACTCCGCCCTTAACCTCCAAGTAGCGATAATCATGTTCTTCCGGCACAGCTATAAATCCTAAAGGATTGCCGGGTTTGCGTTTCACTACTAATTCTTCTATCTGCTCCGTTTCTTTCTTTACTATAGTCAGTTTAACTTCTTTCTCCTCATCAAGCAACAAACTCTGAATCTGATAAGTATCATTAACAGGGCAATCATTAACTTCCAGGACAATATCACCTATACTAACACCTGCTTTTTTCAAGGGAGACTTGTGCAACACATACAAAATTTTTACTCCCTCCTGAGGTTGCACAAACAGGGGTGGGCTTTTCATCTCCCGCTTCTGTCCTACATAAATTAAATACTCATGTCCCAAAGGTCCGAAAAGAGCCGGGATAAGGGCAAATTTCGGAACATAACTGGCAGTAATTGCAAAGATAAGCAAGATTACGCTGTACAATGCTAGCTCTCTGCTGGAACGCCGTGTTTTTTCTCGGGGCATACAGGAAAGGGCCAAATCTCCATAACCTAAAGCAGCAATTACGGGCATCATCATATAGAAAGGTTCTCCTGAACCTTGTAAAAATTCCGCCTTAATAAGGGGCCACCAGTCCGGCATCTGCACTGCGTTTGTGATAACGTCCTGACTGGGTAGACTCCAGGCCAACAAAGCCACTAAAGGCAGAGGCCAAAATTTTTGGAGATTAAAACCTCCTACCACATCCCCTGCTCTGGTTCTCAGATAAATAGGCAGGGGTTGCAAGTGGGCGCTAAAACGAATTAACAGGGCCTCTACCATATGAAGAATGGCTACAAGACCCATGACCTGAGGTATGCTTACCTGGGGAAAACCCAAAAAGATTCTGGAGAGGGAAAGCAATCCTCCGGCATAAGCAAAGCATAAGAAACGCTGTCTAATAAACATCAAGAAAATAGCTGTAATCCACAGGTATTTAATTCCTATTTCTAATACAGATATACCTACCAGGACCAGCAAGAAGCTACCGATGATTCCACCAATTATGCCAAAAAAGGCGGCCGTAAAAAAAGAGGGCCAGAGGGGCTCTTCAGGCATATCAAAAAGCTGTTGAGACATTCTGGCCATTCTACGATTTTGGAAACCTATAAACAACACAATCAGCCAAAAAATACCGCTAGACATCAGGGATTTAAAGCTTTCTAACATCAATGCACTAAGCTTTACAAAGGGAAACATAATCAGCCCCCTTCATCTCCATTATTGTAGCTGTTCTTGTAAAACCTCCACAGCTTTATTTAGCTGTACATCTTCTTGATCCTTAATGTTTTGATCGGTAAATTCTACATGGATATCAGGTTCTATTCCTTTTTCATGAATATCAATTTTATTTGGAGTGAGATACTTGGCCGTAGTTAAGGTCATTCCTTCCCCTCCTGTGAGAGGATAAACTCCCTGTACAATACCCTTACCAAAACTTTTTTCTCCAATCAAAATACCTGTTTTGGTATCTTTGATGGCACCTGACAAAACTTCCGAAGCGCTGGCACTTCCTCCGTCAATCAATACAGCTAAAGGCATATTAAGTTGTAATCCTTCTCCCATAGCGTACGTAACCAACTTACCTGTTCGATTTACCGTATATACTAAAGGCCCCGAAGGTATAAACTGCTTAGCAATGTTCACAGCCGAGTTTAAATCTCCTCCCGGATTATTACGTACATCCAGGATTAAAGCTTTGATATTTTGCTGACGTAATTTATTTAATTCCTCCACTACGGCTTCATCAGTATTGCTGGCAAAATGATTTATCCGCATGTAGCCAATATCTTTATTATCGGGCAATACCGCACTGGCCACCGTAGAAACTTCGATTTCTTCTCTAGTCAAATTAAATTCCAAGAGTTCCTTCTCCCCATCCCGCATAACGCTGATTTTAACAGGGGTACCCGGCTCTCCTCTCATCATAGCTACGGCTTCATTATATTGAATTTTACTGGTCAGAACATCATCGATTTTCATGATTATATCTTCACTCTGAATACCGGCCTTATAGGCAGGAGTACCTTCGATGGGTGATACAACTACCAGCTTATCTTCTTTAACATCAATATATACACCGATACCTCCGATAGAACCTTGAATATAGCTTTGTAAACTTTGATATTTTTCATTACTCATATACATTGAATAAGGATCCTCCAGGGTTTCAACCATTCCCTGGGCTGCACCTTCCATTATTTGTTTCATGGTGAGATTATGCAGAGGTTGAGTTTTTAGCAGAAAACCCACCTGTAAAAATCTGCTAACTTCATGGCTATAAGCTACACAAAAAATACCTACTCCTGCCGTTACCAGAAAACAAAAAACCGTTATTACACTTATTAGTCTTTTAAATAGTTTAGAACCTTTCAATATTAAACACCTGCCGCTTCTATACCTTTTTTGTTCCACCTTATATTTATATGTAACTAAATACTACTATATTAATTCTGGAAAAACAATATTTCCCTGGAGCTAAAGAAAAAGGCAGCCCACTTTATTTAGGCTGCACATACTGCAAAGGATTTTGCGGGGTTCCCTTAACTCGCACAATAAAGTCTAAATGATGTCCTGTGGACCAACCCGTACTATCTATTTTACCAATCACATCACCTTTATCAACAGCCTGTCCCACAGTTACAGAAAATTTCCAGAGGTGAGAATACTGGGTAGAAATACCTCCCCCGTGATCCACTATCACGCAATTACCGTAGGCCGTCTTTTTCCCTACATAAATTACTTTTCCCCGCTCCGCCGCTCTACATTCCGTGCCTAAAGGCGCCGGAATATCTATGCCGTGATGAAAGCTCTTTACACGATGTATGGGATGAATCCGGGGCCCAAAATAGGAGGATATTCTTTTATGGCCCGGTACAGGCCAAGCCATCTTGCCTATCCCCATATAGGCTTCCTGATGTTGTTCCTGCCAGGATCTGATAAAAGCATCAATATTTTGCCGCACAGCTTCTAATTCATCACAAGTCTTTTTAAATTCATCCTTTTGCTGCTGAATTCTACTTAGCAGCCCTTCTTTTTGCCTCGATTGAATTGTGTATTGTTGTTGTTTATTTTCTTTCTGTTTTTTTAATGTATCATATTTCTCCGCTTTCAGCTCTAATTCCTGTTTCTTGCTGACCAGCTGGCGTTGGGCCTGAAGTAATTCCTGTAATACGGAAGCATCATGATTAGCTATTATTTGCAACATATCATAGCGGGTTAAAAAATCAGTAAAGCTGCTGGAACCTAAAAGCACTTCCAGGTAAGCCACATTCCCATCCATATAAATCTGTTTAACCCTCTGATTTAAATAAGTGGATCGTTCCTCTACCCGCTCTGTAGCTACACTTATTTCCTCTTCTGTTTTAGCAATTTCACCTTTGGTAATATCGAGTTGTGAATCCAGATCGTCACACTCTCGTTCCAGCTGTTCTACCTGATTTTCAATATTTTTAATCTGTCCCAGCACCTGATTTTCTTCTTTTTTCTTCTGCTGATAAAGGTTCTCATATTTATCTATTTCTCGCTGTATATCTTGCAATTCCTGGATTTTTTTATCCAGTTCATCTTGAGCCTCCAAAGGTTGGCTCCAACTTAAGATTATTCCACAGCATACTACTATACACCCTAAGATCCTCAAGATCCGCCAGCGCTGCCATGCCATGATTTCCAACTCCTCGCCCGGGGCCGAGGCTTATACCTTTAAGAAACGACGCAAACTAATGGCACTACCTACTGCCCCTAAAAAAGTTCCCATTAATAGTAAATTTTTGTAGATATTCAAGAGTATATTCATATCTGTCAATACAGGAAGAAAATTAACAGTAAGACTAATATTCTTAACTAACTGACTATAGAATAAATGTAAGCATCCCACGGCGATCAAAGCCCCAGTTAAACCAATAAGCATTCCTTCTAAAAAGAAGGGTCTGCGAATGTAGCCGTTAGTAGCGCCTACTAACTTCATAATCCCTATTTCCCGCCGGCGGGAAAAGACAGTAAGTCTAATAGTTGTAGCAATTAAGAACACAGCAGCCAATCCCACAGCAAAAATAACCACCAGGCCCGCCGTACGTAACCAATGGGTAAAGGACAACAGTTTTTCTACCATACCTTGTCCATACCTGACGCTTTCTACGCCTTGAATAAGTTCCACATCTTTAGCAATTTGAGGAACTAAATCGGCATTATCAGCTTTTAAACGATACCGATCAGGGAGGGGGTTGGCATCTGCCATAGCTTCCTGAATTTTGCCTTCTCCGTCCATCCGATCTTCCAAGAGCTTTAATCCATCTTCTTTAGAAACAAAAATAACTTCTGCTACACCGGTGATCTTCTCAAATTCAGGTTTCATATTAAGGGCTTGTTCTCTAGTGACTTCTTTCAATAGATAGACGTTTACTTCTAGTTCTGACTCCATCTTAGTAGCTAAGAAGTTAGCATTCAAAACCAACAGCCACGCACTTCCCAAGATCAACAAGGAAATAGCAACCGTAGCCATGGAGGCAATACTCATAAATTTATTGCGTCGAAAGGAACGCAGAGCATCCCGTAAACTATATTGTATGCTGCTTAGATTCATTTTAATAACCGCCCCTTTCTTCATCTCGTACTATACGACCACTGGAAAGGGCAATTACTCGTTTTTTCATAAGATCCACCATTTCTTTATCGTGGGTAGCTGTAACAATAGTTGTTCCTCGCTTATTGATAGCCAGTAAAATATTCATGATTTCCCGGGATGTTTCGGGATCCAGGTTACCTGTAGGCTCATCGGCAATAATTAAGAGGGGATCATTTACGATGGCTCGAGCAATACATACCCGCTGCTGCTGCCCCCCCGATAATTGATGGGGATAGCAGGACATCTTATCTTTTAACCCTACCAATTCTAAAACAGAAGGAACCCGCGCTTTAATTTCGCTCCGGGACGTTTCTATAGCTTCCAGGGTAAAAGCTACATTTTCAAAAATAGTTCTGTCCATTAGCAACTTAAAGTCTTGAAAAACTGTACCAATCTTCCTCCTATAGTGGGGAATCTCCCGCTGTCTCAGCCTGGGTAAACTCCTTCCTTCCACCATAATCTGCCCCTTGCTGGGAACTTCTTCTCTAATCATCAACCGCATCAAAGTAGATTTCCCTGCACCACTGGGTCCTACAATAAATACAAATTCACCCTTTTTTATATGAAGACTTATATCATCCAGGGCCTTAACCAGTACATCCCCCTCATAAGTCTTTGATACATTGAACATCTGTATCATTTTAATAACCACATCCTTGTATAACTGATTATATCTTGTATTACTAATAATATAATATAAAACTAACACTATTTGACGAAAAAATATAGAAAAAGTTCCATTTTTTCATAACTTAGCTATTATTTTTTAACTATGTCTTTCTTTCGACAATATAAAAAAAAATCCTGCTGGAAAACCATGCAAGATTAGTCCAAATAACTATAAGTGGGAATCAAGCAAACCCCCACTTATAGTTGTTGAACTATATTACTTCATTTTGTCTAGCTAATATCAGTCAATTTACACTTCTCCTACACGTCTCTTTTTCTGTTCAGCACTCGATAGGCAGCCTCTTGTATATGTTTGGCTGTTAGTCCATATTTTTCTAACAAATCCTGGGGCTTTCCTGATTCCCCGAAAGTATCGGAAACTCCTACTCGTTCCAGAGGTACAGGGACATTTTCTCCCAGTACTTCTGCTACAGCACTGCCTAATCCTCCGATAATATTATGTTCCTCTGCCGTAACTACAGCTCCCGTATCACGGGCTGCTGCAACAACAGCCTCTTTATCTAAAGGTTTGATAGAAGCCATATTGATTACCCGAGCTGAGATTCCTTCCTTAGCCAATTCTTCCGCCGCCTTAAGGGCTTCTGCCACCATGATACCACAAGCTAAGAGGGCCACATCCTGCCCCTCTTTTATAATAGAGGCTTTACCTAATTCAAATTGATAATCCTCCGCATAAATAATAGGCACCTTGGAACGACCTAAGCGGATATATACAGGTCCATCCATTTCAGCGACAGCCAATACAGCTTTCTCTGCTTCAATCCCATCGGCAGGTACAATAACTTTCATCTGGGGCAACACACGCATCAAAGCAATATCGGCAATAGCCTGGTGGGAAGCTCCATCTTCCCCTACCGTCAGGCCTGCATGACTGGCGGCAATTTTTACATTCAAATGGGGATAAGCTATGGAATTTCTGATTTGTTCAAAAGCCCGTCCCGTAGCAAAGATGGCAAAGGTACTGGCAAAAGGAATTTTTCCACTTGCAGCTAAACCTGCCGCAGTACCCATTAAGTTTTGTTCAGCAATACCCATATCAAAAAAGCGTTCCGGAAATTTCTTTTTAAATTCAATAGTTTTTGTAGATTTAGCTAGGTCTGCATCCAATACTACCACATTGGAATTTTGTTCTCCCAGCTTGACTAGAGCTTTACCATAAGCATCCCGTGTCGCCATTTTTTCCATATCTATCCCTCCTACACCAGTTCTGCCAAGGCTTGTTTTGCTTGTTCTTCACTAGGAGCATTTCCATGCCAACCGACTTCATTTTCCATAAATGAGACCCCTTTACCTTTAATGGTTCGGGCAACTATTACTGTGGGTTTATCCTTGATTTCTTTAGCCCGGGCAATAGCAGCACTTATCTCCTCTAAAGAATGTCCATCGATTTCTTCCACATGCCAACCAAAAGCAGCAAATTTCGGAGCAATAGGATAGGGCGACATAACCTCTGTACAAGGACCATCTATTTGTAGTCCGTTGCTATCCACAAAGGCCGTAAGATTATCTAACTTATAGTGGGCAGCAGCCATAGTAGCCTCCCACACTTGTCCTTCTTCTATTTCACCATCCCCTAATAAAGCATAGATCCGATAGTCCTTATTATCCAACTTACCGGCTAAACCCATACCCACTGCGGCAGAAAGGCCTTGACCTAAGGATCCTGTAGACATATCTATGCCGGGAAGTTTTTTCATATCGGGATGTCCTTGCAACCGGCTATTAATTTTTCTCAGGGTTAAAAGTTCTTCTCGGGGAAAGAAGCCTTTTTCCGCTAAAGTAGCAAAGAGGGCCGGAGCAGCATGTCCTTTTCCTAATACAAAACGATCCCTCTCGGACCATCGGGGATTAGCGGGGTCCACTTTCATTTCTCGAAAATATAGGGTGGTTAGAATTTCTACTGCCGAAAGGGAACCCCCGGGATGGCCCGACTGGGATTCCGTCAGCATCTCGATAATATTTCTCCGAATCTGACGGGCAATTTCCTTCAATTTTTCTTGCTGTTGCTCCATCACAAAACCTCCTTAATGATCAAATCTGAGTGTGCTAAGATATTTTTTAAGATTAGTGTTGACCGCCCGCTTGCATGCGTAAATATGCATCCATAAACTTGTCAATATCACCATCCATAACATTGTTGACATTTCCTACTTCCACATTGGTACGGTGATCTTTAACCATACTATAGGGATGAAAAACATAAGAACGAATTTGACTGCCCCAGCCAATTTCCTGTTGATCCCCTCTAATATTAGCCAAAGCCTTTTCTTGTTCCTGGCGTTTCAGTTCTAACAATTTGGCCTTGAGTATCTTCTCCGCTGCCATCCTGTTAGATATCTGGGAACGCTCATTCTGACATTGAACCACAACACCCGTAGGTAAATGGGTCATCCGCACTGCCGAGTCTGTTTTGTTAACGTGCTGTCCACCCGCTCCTCCCGAACGGTATGTATCCACCTTGATTTCCGTAGGATCCAGCACTATTTCATCGGCCAGTTCATCGGCCACTTCCGGTAAAACATCTATGGCAGCAAAGGAAGTATGACGTCTCCCGGAAGAATCAAAAGGAGAAATTCTTACTAAACGATGTACTCCCTTTTCCGCTTTAAGATAGCCATAGGCGTTTTCTCCCTTGATGAGGAGGGAAACACTTTTAACCCCCGCTTCATCTCCTGCCAAATAATCCAGGATCTCTACGCCAAACCCCCGCCGCTCAGCCCAACGAGTATACATCCTTAACAGCATGTCCGTCCAATCCTGGGACTCCGTACCTCCTGCCCCGGGATGTAAAGAAATAATGGCATTGCTAATATCATATTTATCGGAAAATAACAGCTGTAATTCTGCCTCATTTAATTTTTCGTCTAGCTCCAGCAGCTTTTTTTCCGCTTCCCCAAAATATTGTTCTTCCTCTTCCCCCAGTTCATACATGATTTGAGCTTCTTCGTATCCTTCATAAAGTTCCTTGTATTCCTGGAGTTTGTTCTTGAGGGAGCTACATTGCTGCCCTAATTTTTGGGCTTCTTCTAAATTATCCCAAAAATTAGGTTCTGCCATTTTTGCTTCTAACTCTGCTACCTTTTGTTCTTTACCAGGTATGTCAAAGAGACCTCCTGAGTTCAGCTAATCTTTGTTCTGTTCTTTCCAGTTCCCGTTTGATTTCCACAGATATTACCTCCTATTTATTACGACCGCAGCATTTTTTATATTTTTTGCCGCTTCCACAAGGGCAGGGATCGTTTCTCCCAATCTTATTGTGTCGTACCGGTTCATGGTCTTTCTCGTCCCCGGCTTCATTGCGATTTTCCGTTAAATCTTTGCGTTCTTTAGGTCTTTCTACTACTGTCACATGATAAACCAATCTTACTATATCTTCCTGAATCTCTTCAATCATCTGATTGAACATATCATATGCTTCATATTTATATTCTACCAAGGGGTCTTTTTGCCCGTAAGCCCGTAAGCCAATTCCTTGGCGCAGTTGATCCATGGCATCCAGCTGATCCATCCATTTTCTATCAACTACCCGTAAAGTAACTAAGCGTTCCAGTTCCCGTAAGTTTTCGGAACCTAATTCTTCTTCCCGCTTTTGATATTCCTCTACAGCCTTTTCTTTTAAGAAAGCAATCAGCTCTTCGCTTTCCAGCCTACCTAATTCCTCGGGTGTTACTTCATAAGAAGGTAAGAAGATCTGTTGAGCTTGTTTGCTCAAGCCCTGGAGATCCCATTCCTCCACATATTTGTTGCCCCCGGTAAATGCTGCTACAGTACGATCCACTACTTTTTCAATCATATCTAAGACGCTATCCCGGACATCTCCCCCCATGAGCACAGTGCGGCGCTGTCCATAAATAACTTCCCTCTGCTGGTTCATGACATCATCATATTCCAAGACATTCTTACGAATATCAAAGTTTCTGCTTTCCACGCGGCGCTGGGCATTTTCGATAGCTTTAGAGATGAGATTATTTTCAATGGGCATATCGTCATCCATTCCCAGTTTATCCATGATGCCCATGATATTTTCTGCTCCGAAAAGACGCATCAGATCATCTTCCAGAGAGATAAAGAACTGGCTGGAACCAGGGTCTCCCTGACGACCGGCACGACCACGCAACTGATTGTCGATACGTCGGCTTTCATGGCGCTCCGTACCGATAATATGAAGTCCTCCCGCCTTAATAACTTCCTCATGTTCCCGATCTGTATGAAGCTTGTAGCTCTCATGGAGGCGGCCATAGTGTTCCCGGGCCTGCAAGATCTGGTCATCATCAGTAACACTGTGGCTGGCAGCTTCTTCAATTAGCTCCGGATCGAAACCCTCCTCCAACATCTCTTGTCGTGCCAAGAAATCAGGGTTTCCTCCCAGAGTGATATCTGTACCACGACCGGCCATGTTAGTGGATACGGTAACTGCCCCTTTACGACCTGCTTGGGCTACTATCTGGGCCTCCATTTCATGGTGCTTAGCATTTAACACCTGATGGGGAATCCCATTTTCATCTAACATGGAGCTTAACAGTTCCGACTTGTCGATGGAAATAGTACCGACCAGAATGGGCTGTCCTAGGGCATGCTTAGCGGCAATTTCTTCTACTACCGCCTTAAATTTGCCCTGCTCCGTACGATATACAGTATCGGCCATATCCTTACGTATCATGGGTTTATTAGTAGGGATAACATAAACATCCAGTTTATAGATCTTGCGGAATTCCTCTTCCTCGGTAAGGGCTGTACCCGTCATACCTGCCAATTTACTATACATTCTAAAATAATTTTGGAAGGTTACTGTAGCCAAAGTTTGGGACTCTTTTTCAATAGTTACCCCTTCTTTAGCTTCAATGGCCTGATGGAGACCTTCACTATAACGACGTCCAAACATGAGTCGTCCCGTAAATTCATCAACGATGATAATTTGACCATCTTTAACTACATAATCCACATCCCTTTTCATCAGGGTATGGGCCCGTAGGGCCTGATTAACATGGTGACTCAATTCAATATTGTTATCATCAAAGAGGTTTTCTACCCCCAGCATATCTTCGACTTTATCAACGCCCTGTTCTGTAAGACTGACCGTTTTAGCCTTTTCATCCACAGTATAGTCCTCTTCATTTTTCAAACGAGGAATGACAACCGCCACTTTTTTATATAAATCTTTAGGTTTATCCCCAGGTCCGGAAATAATTAGAGGAGTACGAGCCTCATCTATTAAGATACTGTCCACTTCGTCCACAATAGCAAAGTTCAAGTCCCTCTGCACCATATGGTCAGGATGAAACACCATATTATCCCGCAAATAATCAAAGCCGAATTCATTATTTGTCCCATAGGTTATATCCGCACTATAAGCGGCTTTTCGCTGGGAGAAATCCAGTCCGTGTACAAGGGTTCCTACCGTAAGACCTAAAAACTTATGAACCTGTCCCATCCATTCGCTATCTCTCTTAGCCAAATAGTCGTTTACGGTAACTATATGAACTCCCTTTCCCGTTAAAGCATTGAGATAAGAAGGTAACGTTGCCACAAGAGTTTTTCCTTCCCCTGTCTTCATCTCGGCGATATTTCCCTCATGCATAACCATGCCACCAATTAATTGCACATCAAAGTGTCTCATGCCCAGCACACGTTTGGAGGCTTCCCGTACAACGGCAAAAGCTTCCGGTAATAAATCATCAAGGTTTTCCCCTTGTTGGAGACGTCCCTTAAACTCCTGGGTTTTTCCTTGGAGATCTTCGTCACTTAAAGCTTCCATCTGACTTTCTAAATCATTTATTATTAGAACTTTTTTACTCAAGCGCTTAATTGTTTTGGCATTTTCATCTAACAAATTTTTAAGGAATCCCAACACCATCGGTTGCACCTGCTTTCTTCTTAAAGTAAAACTTCACTATTTAATAAAGAGGGACCTTATCACCAGGTCCCTTCTTACCTAACATATAATTTTAGCACTTAGCAACCAATAGCGCAATTAATATAGGAAATAAAAAAACCTGCCGCTGAAGCAGGTTTTTTCCCCTCCAAATTTCATCTCTTTATTCTAGCCCTATAATTCACCTTTAATTTGCTTGCTAATTTATAATACAAGTAACTCCCATATCTTCCATTATTTCTTTGATATGTTCCATTTTATCATCATCGGGGGTCTCTATCTCTTCTTGCAAGTATTCCATGCCCAGTTGTTCATATTTGCTGACTCCTAATTTATGATAGGGCAAGATATTAATTCTAGTGATACCATATTCTAAGCAAAAGGCTGCCGTGGCGGCCATATTTTTATCATCATCATTAGAGCCCGGTATTATGGGAACACGAACCAAAACCGGCTTATATCTGGCCGTCAAGGCAATATTTTTCAGGATCAGTTCATTAGGTACCCCTGTTAATTCCTTATGCTTCTTGGAATTCATATGTTTAATATCCGTCAAGAATAAGTCAGTAACAGGCAAGAATTTCTCAATTTTTTCTCGTTTAGCAAACATGGCACTCTCAATAGCCGTATTTACATACTCTTCCTTACAAGCTTGCAAAAGCTCTATAGCAAACTTCGGCTGATAAACAGGATCTCCTCCCGAAAGAGTTACTCCTCCTTTTCCTCGATAAAAAGGAAGATCCCTTTTAACTGCCTTCACCACTTCTTCTACCGTCATCAGTTTCCCTGTTAATTGTAAGGCCCCATTAGGGCAAGCTGCTACACATTCTAAGCCCAGACATTTAGCGCATTTTTCCCTGTCAATGCAAATTTTAGGTTGCTTTTTCCCTTCCCTACAAGCTTCACTAAAAAGAGTTATGGCACCGTGGGGGCAGACTTCTGCACAGGCTAAACATCCTACACATTTCATTACATGGTAACGAACTTCTGGAAAAAGCTTCTGACCTTCCGGATTGGCACACCATAAGCATCTTAACGGACAGCCCTTTAAAAAGATCAGGGTTCTTATTCCCGGTCCGTCATGCACAGAAAAGCTTTGAATATCAAACACTAAACCAGTCTTTTTTAAATTAGTCATTTTATTACCCCCACTCTCCATATTTTTAAATATAAATAGCAAATATATTAAAGCTTATGATTATTCTACGGGTACAGCCTTCTCTTCCATCTTGCTTGATTCAACAGGTACTTTGCAGGGCTTTTTGACGGCAAAACACAAAATAGCAGTCAGGGCATATACAGCACATGCTAACCAGATAGAGGCCTGATAATTTCCGGTAATATCTCGTAAATATCCACCCACATATGGTCCTAATCCGGCACCTCCGGCTACCCCCAGAGCAGTGGTAAGGCCCCAAATAGCTCCCATGGACTTGGCTCCAAAAGTAGTCCCTACATAAGCAGCCACGCTGGGAATATAAGTACCAAAAGGTATGCCAAAAATCAGGGCGTAAACAAGATACATCCCCGGAGTCTTTACATGGGATAACCAAGCTGAAGCCAGACAAGCTATAATATAACAGGATGTAATAACTACCTTACGACCTTTGAATTCATCGTTATATTTAGTTCCCAATTTATCCGCTATGGAACCTCCCAGAGGACCACAGATCAAGAAACACAGGCCCACCAAGGAAAAGATATAAGTGGCCGTCTTTAAATCAAAACCCCGATCCGTTACCACATAGTTGACGGAATGGGAAAAAACAATATATTCTGCAAAGTTACTGCAAAACCACATGATAGCAATGGTCCAAAAAGCGGGGGTATGCAGGGCCTCTTTTAAAGACCAGAATACCTCAGCCGTGGAAGCAGCTTTAGTTTTGCCGTGGGTTTCCAACTTGGCTTCCTCATAACCAAAGGGTTTTAAACCCATATCCTCCGGTTTACCCCGCATAAATACTGTGGCTAAGGCCACACCCAGCATAATAATAAGCCCAAAAACCTTCATAGCAAACTGCCAGGTATACGATCTCAATCAAATACATAGAAGCAATGGGGGCCACAAAAAAACCTAACCCTGCCCCTGAAACGGCAAACCCCAAAGCTTTACCCATATCCTTGACGAACCATTTACGCACCATTACAGTAGGCGGCACAAAGAGAGCTCCCGCACCTATACCGCCCATAATTCCGTACGTCAAATAAAACTGCCAGGGTTCTACAGCATAGCTGGATAAGATTAAACCTAAACCCATTAATACCCCATGGAGGAACATAACCCTTCTGGGCCCGAATTTATCCACAGACCTGCCGGCAAAGAAAGCCGTAACTCCGTAGCATAACATAAACAAAGATAAACCTATGGACACTTTAGCTGTGGACCAACCTAAATCTTTTCCCATAGGTTTTAAAAACACAGCAAAAGAGCCTCTAATGCTCAAATGCAGAAATATAACAGTAAAGGCTGTCATTACGATAATCCAACCGTAGAACAACCCTTTTTTTTGCGATTGTGTCAACTTTTAGCACCTCCGGCAATTTCCTCTTATCAAAGAACAGAAAACCAAAATTCCGCTAATTGTCGCTAAAATTTGTAAATTATCACTTAATTCGCTATAATCTAAATAAGAGGCATTTACTTTCTTTCTATAGAAAGATGGCTGGGCTGTTATTTTTCTATGGTAAAGGAAAGTAATGTCTCCCTTTTTTTCCGATACAAATTTTCCTAATATACACCGCTTTAATTAAATCACAGGGGTAGCAAGATACACTTTAATTGCAGGAGGGGATAAACCCCTCCTGTAATGCTGTAATTTACTAGCAATCACAATACTCCGTACGAGCAATTATTTCATCCTGAATAGGTTTAGCTAATTCTACCCAGTAAGCACTAAAGCCGGCTACACGAACAATAAGGTCACGATAATTTTCCGGATGTTCTTGAGCATCTCTCAGCATATCAGAATCCACAATATTAAACTGTACATGATACCCGCCTTGCTCGAAATAAGTTTTACTAAATCTACTAATTTGCGGGAACCTTCTACACCCTTAACAGCATTAGGATGCATTTTCATGTTCAATTGCACACTGCGCATTTTGGTAGGATCTAATTTAGTACCGGACTTCATCAGGGCTATAGGACCGTTAACATCAGTACCTGGTGTAGCAGAAAGGATACCGTCGGTTAAGCTAACACCTGCTACCCTACCATCGGGAGTAGCGCCACAAACACGGCCGAAAGGTCCATGGGCCGAAATGGATAGAGCTGCGGGAACCCAAGGATATCCTAAATATGTAGTTTCGGAGAAGCAGGTATCATTATATTGATGCCACAGATCTACAAATATTTGATCTACATAATCGTCATCATTTCCAAACTTAGGAGCTTCCATCAGGTCTTTATGTAGGTTTTCATATTTGCGATCTATTCGTTTTTGTTCCAGCATGGAGAAGTTGCCAACTTTATCGGCTCTTTCAAAGCCAAAGTTTGCGGACATGCCCTCTTTGATTTCCTCTAAAGTGTATTTTTTCTCTTCAAAGACTAACCTCTTCAAAGCAGCCATGGAATTGGCCACATTGACCATTCCTGAATTTAAGAGGGTTACTGTCTTGTTATAGCGGGCTCCGTTGGAATCCAGCGGTTTCCCTTTAGCAACACAGTCTTTTACTAGAACTGATCCAATTACCAAAGGATTGATTTCCCTATGTACTGCTAAAACATAGTTCCAGTAGCGCATGTACACTTTCATAAATTTACTTTCCACTTTGCACCAAGCCTGCCATAAATCATCAAAGGTTTTAAATTCTCCTAGGGGCTCAAAGACACGAAGACCCGTCCGGGGATCCACACCATCATTCAGTACAATTTCGAAGCACTTAACTTCGTTGAAGAAAGCAGGATGGCAAATACCATGGCATGTACCCTGCATTTGTATTTCTACGCAACCACCCATAGCGATGTCTCTGGCATCTTCCAGGGTAACGCCTTCTTCCATGTGATTTTGCAAGCAGTGTTCGATAGACATATTATTGTTATACCAAGCGGGATAACCTGCCCCCGTCTTTGTACATTCTGCCGCTTTCATTAACAACCTATCACTAGTCTTGGTATTGACTTCTACCCCTAAAGTAGGCTGAATAGTTTGCATTCTAATGCCGGCTTCCAGGATAATTTCTTCTAACTGGTTGTCGGAACATCTGCCATTTTTATCGACTCCACCCACAATCATGTGCTGGAATAAGTTACCTGATGCCAAGGATTCCCAACTGCGGGATGAAACATATTCTTCACTGGAGAACTTAACCCGCAATAACTCCATTAATTCCAGAGCCTGTTCTTTGGTTAGTCTTCCTTCTTCTATATCTTTAGTGAAGAGAGGATACAACAACTGTCCCCACCGTCCGGGAGAGAGTCCAGGGATAGGACCATCCAAACTAACGGCTGTATGAGCTGCCCAAGCTGCTTGCAAGCCTTCATAAAAAGTCCGGGCCGGTTTAGCCGGTACCCATTCTAAATTTTCGGCAATTTTTATTAATTCTGCTTTTCTCTTACCATCTTTTTCTGCTGCTGCCATTTCCCGAGCCTTCTTAGCATAATTTCCGGCCCAGTTGATAACGCCTTCGCATACAAGAATAGTAGCCCGCCAGAAGATGACTTTTTCCGCTACCTCTCGGGTAGTGGGAATAGTATTCTTAATCTTTTCTTTACAATCTGCAATAATAGCTTCTAAACCTTGGTTAACAACCATATCATAGGCCGGTATCCAACGTCCCTCCATGATAGCAACAACACTAGGAGGATAAAGTACAGTCTTAAAAGCATTCTCCAAATCATCAAATTCCGGCATGCTTTCTCTCAGGAATTTTTCCGCTTCATCTTCAATACACTTGCCATCCCAATAGTTACATGTCTCAATTAAGGGTTCAGCTTCTTCTTCCTTCATGCCGAAGATACCCATTTGAATCATACCTTTTGTTTCCTTATGGGTACGTCCTCCCCCCATGCCTACATCATATACTTCATCATCGGCATGCTCAGCTTTGGAAATCATTCCCGGATAATATCTTTGGCTGTACTGGGCGTAGACTACAGCACCCCGAATATAGCGGGATTTTTGCATAGCAATAAGTTCATCGGGATGAATTACGGGAGTAATATTTTCAATAGCATACTTATAAGCGCGGGCGCGGCGAATTAACAGGGGCTCTCCTTCTGCTTTTTTCCACTCTTCTGTATAAAGCATGGTAAATTCAGGATCTAACATACATCTGGCACTTAATAAACGTTGTTTAATTCTTCTGCCCCTCTCTGTGGAAGGTTCTTTCACAACCTCGCGAGGAATATATCCTTCTTTGGCTGATTCTTCTAAGGTTGGTGGCCATTTTACAGTTTTCCCTTTCTCAAAATCAATAAGTTGTGTGGCCATGTCTCTAAACTCCTTTCTCTCATTCCTGTATTTTCAATCCTTGTTTACAGCATATCAAGTTCACCGTCTTACTTAGAATCGGGTAAATGTCGGAATTATCCTGAGGTAAAAGGAAGGAATCAGACAAAAGTTTGAGTAAAGGGAAAAAATACCTCCTACTTTAGTCTCAATATGGTCTAAGGATGGATTTTACTATCACAAAAAGGACTAAATTATTGTAATAGAGAATAATTATTTACATAATATTAAAATAATATACAAGAAGGTGTATTATGGATAATATTCTGCAAAAAGTTATGTCGCCGGAAATAATCGCTTATATTCAATCTTTGCAAGATTCTTTAGCCAGTTTAGCCAACATTTCTTTGGTAATTACCGATCTCCAAGGTAATGCTCTGACCATATCTTCCAACATAACGTTTAAATGTTCCCAGTGTTCCGATAAATTCTCCGAACTCCCCTGCATCAATACTTTTCGCACCGCCATAAACGAAGCGGCCCAAAAAAGAAAAACCGTAACCGTACAAGGGCCTTGTAAATTATTCACCTCTGTAGTCCCCTTAGGGTCCATTACTAACAATAACCACAGGGGTATTGATACCGTATTATGGGTAGGCAAAGTCTTCCTACACAATGAGTCTTATTCCGAATTATTTGCTCCCACCAATTCCTTCTCTCCTCAAAATGTGGACATCCCTACTTTAACTACCAGAGAATTTGGACAAATAGTGAAAACCTTAGGTCAAATATTTGATTTAATATTTTTCTTTGCTTTAAATAAAGAAAAAATGAAGCCGGAATTTTTTATGAATAAAACTGCGTTGGCTAGTTCCCAGGACTATTCCCTCTTAACAAAAAGGGAAAAAGAGATTTTAGGTCTAGTGAGCCTGGGACTTTCCAATATTCTTATTGCTAAACGCCTCTATATCAGCGAAAAAACCGTTAAGAGTCACATTACAAATATTCTGAAAAAACTTCACTTAAAAAACCGCACGGAGCTGGCTATTTACTCCGTGCAATTTCGCAAATAAAGGATGGACTAAAAAATATGAAGCCTAACTTTTTTCACAAGAATTTGAAATACCAATTTTTATGTGTTTCCATTTTAGTTATTTTTTTATCCACAGCTTTCTTTGTCTTAAGTTTTTATTTTGTTATAAGTAAAGTAGAGATAAGTTCTGCCACCAGGTTGCTGGATACCGCTTTAAAAACGGCCTGGGCCGAATTCTATAATGATCCCAAGCAACTGCAAGGTATTTTAGTGGAGGCCAGTCAAAGAACGGAGATTAAGGACGCCATCACAGAATCAGGGCAAGAAAAGCTTCATAGCACCATCACTAACTGGCAAGAAGCCTATCCCCATGTAAATTTTTGGACTATCCTTGATGCCCAAGGCAAGGTACTTTGCAATACTAATTCATCCCATTATCAGAAGTGGCATCTCCACTATCTGTTAGAAAAGTTAACAGAAACATCTCCAGCCTTGATCTCCACCGAATTAGTACCCGCTTCTGTGCTAAAAGAAGAAAATCCCCACTTGTTTTGTGAAGCAGAAATACCTGTGCAAAACTTACAAAATAATTTTACCGATGCCCTGATCAATGTGGTGGTAACCCCTGTTCTTGATAAGGAGCACAAAATAATCGGTTATTTATCGGGAGGATTTTTGCTGAACGATAATACTTTAATTCCGGAAAATTATACAAAAAAAATCCCCCACACCTATCTTTCCATAGGAGTGAAAGGGATTCGCATTACTTCCAATATAAAAACTACAGACTTATATCGACCTATCGGAAGCCTGCAAGAAACAGAGCTCATCGAACATACCAGCAGGGGTGAACAATATCGAGGAGTCATGTACGTAAACGGTAAAAAATCTTTAATAGCATCTGATCCCATCAAGAATTGCACCGGAGAGGTAATAGGCAAACTAGGCGTTGGAGCACCTGTAGATTTATTAACAAATTTTAAAAGAAATGGAATCAAGGCCTTCCTGCTCCTAGCATTTGTCATCTTATGTATTGCAACTTTTTTCACAAATAAGCTCAGCTCTATTACTCTTAAACCCATCTACCAACTAAAAAAAATTGCTCATGATGTAACAAACGAAGTAGTAGTTCCCGAAAAAATAACCTGGTCCAATGAAAAAACCCCTACTGAAATCTCAGAATTGGCTTATACCATTATCTCTATGGCTCAAGCCCTTAAACAAAAAGAATCTGAAGCTCAAACCTATGCCCAAGAATTATCAGATGAAAAAGCCAAATTGGAAATCAAGGTGCAGGAACGCACCCACGAACTGGCCCATACCGTGGCAGAACTGGAAACAGCCAATCAGTATAAATCCCAATTTTTAGCCAATATGAGCCACGAACTTCGTACTCCCTTAATCTCTATCATCGGCTTTGCCCAACTGCTGGCAGATGAGGTAGCGGGTAAAATAAACACTAGCCAAAGACGCTATACAAAATTTATTTTAAGCAGTGCTAATCAACTGTTAGAAATGATTAATGATATCCTGGATCTGATAAAAGTTGAACAAAACAAAGATAAATTAAGGCTGGACTATTTTCCCTTACCTAAACTCATAAAGCATTCCCTTTGTCTTTTCGAAGGAGAACTTAAGAAGAAAGATCTTCAAGTATCCATTGATGTGGAAGCCGACCTTCCTCAACCTTTTTGGGACATGAAAAAGATTAAACAAGTACTGGCCAATTTACTGTCCAATGCTATCAAGTTTACACCTCAGAACGGTGCTATAAATGTGGCAGCTGCACAACAACAAGACAAGATTTTAATAAAAGTTCAAGATACCGGGATAGGTATCAAACCCGAAAACCATCAACGAGTTTTTCTAGCTTTTGAACAAGCAGAATCCTCATATACCCGCCAATTTCAGGGGACAGGACTAGGTTTATCTATTAGCAAAAAATTAGTTGAACTGCATGGGGGCCAAATCTGGTTGGAAAGCGAGGTTGACAAAGGAACAACACTATATGTGCTAATACCTATTATGCCTATTCCTCACATCAAAAAGGGAGGTAAGTAATTTGTTAAGCACTCACAAAATCCTGGTAGTAGAAGACAATCTGGCTACATTAGAGCTCTTGAAGGAAATCCTGGAACACAATAATTACCAAGTAATAACGGAAATGGATGGGCTTAAAGGTTTAAAAACAGTGGAGCATACTAAGATAGATTTAGTATTACTGGATGTAATGCTTCCCACTCTGAATGGTTTTGAGGTATGCGAAAGGATCCGTAAGAATCCCAACTACCACACTATCCCCATTATTATCCTCACTGTTCTCACCGAGCCCCAACACCGCATCCGCGCTTTACAAGCAGGGGCCACCGACTTTATGAACAAGCCCTTTAATCACGCGGAACTAATAAATAAGATCAAATCTTTATTGGACTTAAAAGACGAAATTTCCCAGAGAGAGCATTTTCAAGACATCTCCTTTTGTCTTTTAACAGCCCTGGGCAGTCGCAGCCCCCGGATTCTGTCACACTGCCGGAGAGTAGCAAAACTCTCGGAGCAGTTAGCTTTTAGAATGAGTTTACCC
>JAHDSB010000167.1 GCA_018433015.1 Clostridia bacterium
TATTTCCAGTCCATACATTGCTTGCCCCAGGTCTTCCGATACCTCAGCTAATATTTGAGGGTCATTATAGTAAGTTGCGGCCTTTACTATGGCTTTAGCCATTTTTTCAGGATTGGAAGATTTAAAAATCCCGGAACCAACAAATACACCTTCACTGCCCAACTGCATCATTAAGGCTGCATCAGCGGGAGTAGCAATACCGCCGGCAGCAAAATTAACAACAGAAAGTTTACCCTCTTGTGCTACCTTTACAACTAAATCATAGGGAGCTCCCATTTCTTTAGCGGCTGTCATAAGCTCTTCTTTAGGCAGGTTAACAAGTTTTCGTATTTCAGACATGATGGTTCTCATGTGTCTTACGGCTTCTACAACATTACCTGTACCTGCTTCTCCTTTTGTTCTAATCATGGCGGCGCCTTCTCCGATTCTTCTTAAGGCTTCTCCCAGATTTCTTGCTCCGCAGACAAAGGGTATTTTGAAAGCTTTTTTGTCAATATGATACATTTCATCGGCAGGAGTTAAAACTTCACTTTCATCAATATAATCTATTCCCAATGCTTCGAGAATCTGTGCTTCTACAAAGTGACCAATCCTGGCTTTAGCCATGACGGGAATTGAAACAGTATTTTTGATTTCTTTAATCATCTTGGGATCAGACATTCTAGCGACGCCGCCCTGTTTTCTAATATCGGCGGGTACTCTTTCTAAGGCCATAACGGCAACAGCCCCGGCTTTTTGAGCAATCTCTGCTTCCTTTGCATTAGTTACGTCCATTATTACTCCGCCCTTAAACATTTGGGCTAAATTTTTGTTAAGTTCATATCTCTCCGTCATTTTTTTACCTCCAGCAAATTTAATTCGGTGCACCTTTTAATAGTACTATACAACAAATCTGACCTTGCTGAAAGTGACAGATAGAATAAAATAAACCAGGTCAGAATTTAAAAAATTTACGTATACACTGAGAAAAAGAGGCTAGATCTTTTTCTATTAGATCTAACCTCTTTTTAGAACTGTTAATATTTAATTTATGAGCCAAGCGTTACATACCCAAACTCTTGACTTGTTCAGTATCCTTTTCCAAATAAACAGTTGTGCTGGGGATGGCAACGGAAACATCTTCCTCTTCAAGAATTTCCATAATGCGGTAATTGATATCTTCTTTAATCAATAAATATTTTTCCCAGTTAGCTGTATCAGCGAAGAAATATAAGAAGATATCAAGGCTACTATCATTATATTTATCAAAGGTAACGAAAATCGTATCTTTATTGACATCAGGATGTTCCTGTAGCATGAGTTTTATTTTTGTAACACAATTCTTTAGTTGTTCTTTAGATGTGGAATAAGTTACACCCAGATTAAAGGTTATACGCCGTTTACCTCTACGGGACCAGTTGGTTATAGGTCCATTAGCCAATGATGAATTGGGTACTGTTACTAAAGCTTGAGCAAAGGTACGTATTCTTGTACTGCGAAAAGTAATATCTTCCACTGTACCTTCGATATCTTGAGCTTTAATCCAATCACCTATAGAAAAAGGCCGGTCTACAATGATGATGATTCCGCCAAAGATATTTGCTATGGTATCTTGAGCTGCTAGAGCAAAAGCTAAACCACCTAAACCTAAGCCGGCAATGAAACTGTCAACCTTATAATCCCATTCTTGGGCAATAATACTTACTGCTAACAAGATAGTAATAACTCTTAAAATTCGGGATAGGAAGGGGATTAAAATATCATCAAATTGCCAACTGTATTTCTTATTAAGTCCTTCAAATATCCCCGAATGGGGGTCTTCTAGATTATAAAAACCCCAGGTTATTAAAATAATTACGGCGGAGCGGAATAAATTAGAGATAGTAGCATTATCTGCGGAAATATAGGGAAGTTGCAGGATCGCTAAATATAAGCCTAGTATAATAAAAAGATAACGCAAAGGCCTCTCAAAGGAGGTGAGGATTTTTTCATCTATATCAGTGGATGTTTTTACCGTTAATTTAGTAAGAAGGCGTAAGATATACTTGATAAATATTTTTTGCAGTATAATGAACAATATAAAAATACCTGCAGATACTAAAAAAGGTTTAATAATTTCAAAGTTAAAATTCATATGCTACCTCCGAAAAAATATTGGCAAAACTTTCTTTCTCGTTATTCTATCATAATTCAGTAGAAGACTTCCACCTTAATCCTTGATAACTTACAATAGCAAGGGATAGGTTCCATAAGTAGAGGTGGGTAACATAATTATATTTGGAGGCAAATCAGTAGTGATATTAGTGGATAAGGTAAATGAAAATTTTAGAAAATCACAGATATTGATTAATATAACTTGACAATAAAGGAATATTCAAGTATCATTTTTTGAGGAGACCACGGAGAGATGACCGAGTGGTTGAAGGTGCACGCCTGGAAAGCGTGTGTAGGGGTAACTCTACCGAGGGTTCGAATCCCTCTCTCTCCGCCATAATGATAATAACGAAGCGGGGATAAACCCCGTTTTATTTTTTCTTTGGGCTAATTGGTAATATCCAGTGTTTGTTTTAGAAATAAAAGTGTAATATAATATATATTATAGATGTCTTAACTAACTTAAAGTTAATTTTGGCCGTGCTAGATGGGGAGGTAGCGGTGCCCTGAACCTGCAAACCGCTATAGCAGGGTTGAGTTCCTGCACTGAGGAATAATCTTGTAAGGTCTGGCTTTGGCACGTGGTGATGAAAACTGGGTCCCGCGCAACGGAAATTTGTGAATCCCGTCAGGTCCGGAAGGAAGCAGCGGTAAGCAAAACCTTTCGTGTGCCGTGGGGTAGCCTGGTTAGAGCTAACGACCAGAGTAACGCTTGGAAGGTTATATTCGAAGGCAGGTGCACGGTCATTAATTTTTATAAAAATAAAGAAATTTTAATAAGCAACTTGCTTTGCAGGTTGCTTTTTGTGTATCCTTAATGCAGGAAAGGGGGGGAAGTTTTGGTTTATAAAGTTCTTTATCGGGAATGGCGACCCCAAAACTTTCACAGTCTTGTCGGACAGGAACATATTAGTAAAACCTTGCAGAATGCAGTATTAAAAGAAAGGATTGCCCATGCCTACTTATTTACAGGACCACGGGGGACAGGTAAAACAAGCACAGCAAAGATACTTGCTAAAGCAGTAAACTGTCAAGCTCGTCAAAATGGCGAACCTTGTAATTCTTGTGCTAGTTGTGAGAATATTAACGAAGGACGTTCTTTAGATGTATTAGAAATAGATGCAGCTTCTAACCGTGGAATTGATGAAATTAGAGGTATAAAAGAACAAGTGCATTTTGTACCGAGTCAGGGAAAATATAAGGTTTATATTATTGATGAAGTACATATGTTGACAACGGAAGCCTTTAATGCGTTGTTGAAAACATTGGAAGAACCTCCCGCTCATGCTATTTTTATTTTAGCCACGACAGAACCTTATAAGATACCTGCAACCATCCTATCCCGTTGTCAGCGGTATGATTTTCATAAAATAAGTGCTCAAGCCATTGAAAAAAGACTAAGAGAGATTTTAGAATCCTTAGAAGTTACTGTTGATGAGGGAGTTTTACCTCTAATAATAAAAAAGGCCGAAGGTGGACTCCGAGATGCTATTAGTATTTTAGACCAATGTCTATCTTTTGGACAGAAACATGTATCTTTACAAACGGCTTATGACGTTTTAGGATTAGTAAAAAAAGAAGTATTAGCTGCTATTACCGACTCAATGATACAAAAAGATGCAGCTATGTTATTAGTACAAATTAATGAACTCCTTAAGGAAGGTGTGGAACCAGGACAAATCATTAAAGATTTGTTAGATTATTTACGGAACATAGTACTTTTACTAGTATGCGGACAGGATTCACCGATGGTTATAGCCGCTGATGAAGAAAAAAGTCAGTTGGTTGAGCAAGGAAAACAATTAGGATTGCCCTGGATATCTAACACTATAGCTGTTTTAGCTAAAATAGATAGTGAAAGTAGATGGCAGCAAAATTTGCGCATAGTATTAGAAACTGCCTTAGTAAGTTTGCTATTACATGATGGTGTTGATCAAAAAAGCACTCCTAAAGTACAAAAGGCTCCAGTGAAAATAGCAAACAATAAAATAAAAGAAAACGTAGATACTAAAGCAGATAGTAAAACAAATTTTTACCAAGAAAGTAAAGATATTAAACAAACAGAGGAAGTTAGTACAAAAACAGATAATAATACAATTGGTGTTGTTAATTTTAATCAAGTGCAAGACATGTGGCCTCAGATCATGGAGAAAATAAAAAGTTGTAAAAAAACTTTACATGCCTTCTTAACTGTATGTGAACCCAGAGAGATAAAAGGGGAACAGTTGGTATTAATGTTTAAAAATGGATATACATTTCATAAGGAAAAAGTAGAAGAAGCAGAAAATAAAAAAATCGTAGAAGGTGTATTAGAAAAAGAGTTTGGAACTAACCTTAAAATATCATGTATTATAGAAGGAGAAGAAGAGGTTAGTACTAGTGAAGATCCTGTTCAAAAAGCTTTAGATCTTTTTGGACCAGAGATAGTTACTATTAAAGATTAAATTATTTTATTTAAGGAGGACTATTTTATGGGTTTTGGTGGAATGGGTAATATGCAAAAAATGATGAAGCAAGCTCAAAAAATGCAAGCAAATATGGCCAAACTTCAAGAAGAATTAGGAGAAAAAACTGTAGAAGTTTCTGCTGGAGGAGGAGCAATAAAAGTAGTTATCACTGGTAAACAAGAAGTAAAAGAAATGGTAATTGATCCGGAAGTTGTTGATCCCGATGATGTAGAAATGCTACAAGATTTATTGATAGCGGCCTTTAATGAAGCTGTTAGAAAATCTCAAGATATGGTTTCGCAGGAAATGAGTAAACTTACAGGTGGTATGAAAATACCGGGTCTTTTTTAAACCATGTACCAATATGCAGCATCATTAACTAAATTAATCGAACAATTTGCTCGTTTGCCTGGGATAGGGCCTAAAACTGCCCAACGTTTAGCTTTTTACGTATTAAATATGCCGAAGAATCAGGTGGAAGAGTTTGCGGGTGCTCTTGTAGAAGTTAAGAACACTATTACCACATGCCCTATTTGTTGTAATTTAACAGATGTGGTTCCTTGCAGGATATGTAGTGATGAGGGAAGAGAACGGTCTCTTATCTGTGTAGTGGAAGAAGCTAAAGATGTTTTAGCAATTGAAAAAACACGGGAGTTTAAAGGACTTTATCATGTGCTTCAGGGATCTATTTCCCCTATGGAAGGCAGGGGCCCTGATGACTTAAAAATTAAGGAATTACTGAAAAGAATAGGGCAAGATGAAGTTAAAGAAATTATCTTAGCTACTAATCCGGATATCGAAGGAGAAACAACAGCCCTTTATTTAGCAAAGTTGTTAAAGCCTATGGGCATAAAAACAACGCGCATTGCACATGGTTTGCCGGTAGGTGGGGATTTAGAGTATGCGGATACTGCAACTTTAACAAGAGCCATGATGGGTAGACATGAAATTACTTAATGCTTTTCTTTTAGCAAAATCCACACATAAGACTTGTTTGGCCTGAATATGGATAGACTATAGATAAATGTCTTATGGGGTGTGGAACAGTGAGACAAGTAGTAAAAAGTCTGAAAGCGGTTCAGGCCATATGGAAAAAAATTTGTGCTCACTTAACTGAAGAAATGAGATTAAAGAAGAGTATAAGTAATGAACAAGGTAATCAGGACTCACTAGTTACTCTTGTTAACAAAGCCCGTTTGGAATGGGAACAAACTCAGGTTCTCTTTGAAGAAGCACAAGATCCTGATCTTATTGATCATGCTATCTATGCTATGGAGGCAGCAAAGAAAAAGTATATATATTTGTTAAAGTTAGCTAAAAAGGAAAATATAAGTGTGGAAAAAGTCTGTGATATAGAAGAACATAAAACAGCCTGAAGTTTGAGAAGGTGTTAGCCTATAAGAGGTTAACACCTTTTTTCTGGGAGTGTATAAAAGTAAAATTAAAATAAAGTTCTAAAAAAGAAAAATGGACAATAGAATATTCTAAGAAAGAGAGCGGGGGGAGTGTCATGGAAATTGGAGTAATATTTGCAACTCTACTGTTGCTGCTTGTTTTATATCTCATTATTAGACTGATATTAGGACCTCTCAAAATATTAACTCGCTTTTTGATAAATTGTGGATTAGCTTTAGCAATACTTGTGGGCTGTAATTTTGTGGGTCAATATCTAGGGTTTCATCTTCCTATTAATTTAATTAGTGTTTTAAGTTTAGGAATATTGGGAGTACCAGGGTTTTTATTAGTATCTTTCTTAACCTATTTGTTTATTTAAATATGATTTATGCACTTTTTATAAGTGCTTTTTTTTTATGTGTATAAGTATGCATACATGTAATTTTCTCTCAAGTTAAGCAGATTCTTGTATTTGTGTACAATTGTATTATTGTGTATAATTAGAGGGTTGGTAATTTTACTTCAAATAAATATATTCAGCGAGGAGTGGAGATTAATGGGCAAAATAATGAAGACTATGGATGGGAATACAGCAGCAGCCCACGTAGCCTACGCCTTCACAGATGTGACAGCCATTTATCCAATTACTCCTTCGTCACCTATGGCTGAAGTAGTTGATGAATGGAGCGCTCATGGGAGAAAGAATATTTTCGGTCAATCAGTAAAAGTTACTGAACTGCAGTCAGAAGCAGGTGCAGCTGGAGCAGTGCATGGTTCCTTATCAGCAGGAGCTTTAACTACAACTTTTACTGCGTCTCAAGGATTGCTTTTAATGATACCTAATATGTATAAAATCGCTGGTGAGTTGTTACCAGGCGTTATGCATGTATCAGCACGTGCTTTAGCAAGTCATGCTCTTTCAATTTTTGGTGATCATTCTGATGTTATGGCATGTCGCCAAACAGGCTTTGCTCTCCTGGCTTCCGGTAGTGTTCAGGAAGTTATGGATATTGGTGGGGTAGCTCATTTAGCTGCTATTAAATCTAAAGTTCCTTTCCTTCATTTCTTTGATGGATTCAGAACATCTCATGAAATTCAAAAAGTAGAAGTAATGGATTATGAAGATTTAGCTAAATTAGTAGATTATGAAGCCGTTAAAGAATTTAAAGCAAGAGCTTTAAACCCGGAACATCCTTATACAAAAGGAACAGCTCAGAACCCTGATGTATTCTTCCAAGCCAGAGAAGCTTCGAATACATATTACGAAGCAGTGCCTGATATCGTTGCCGAGTATTTAGCAGAGATCAGCAAAATAACTGGCAGGGAATATCGTCCCTTTAACTATTATGGAGCTGCCGATGCAGATAGAGTTATCGTAGCTATGGGTTCCGTTTGTGAAGCAATTGATGAAGTAGTAGATTATTTAAATGCTAAAGGTGAAAAAGTCGGTGTTCTTAAAGTTCACTTGTACAGACCTTTCTCAGCAAAATACTTCTTTGATGTTTTACCGAAAACAGTTAAGAAAATTGCAGTTTTAGATAGAACTAAAGAGCCAGGTGCTCTGGGAGAACCTTTATATCAAGATGTTCGTACTTTATTCTTTGGTAAAGAAAATGCACCTTTAGTAGTAGGTGGACGTTACGGTTTAGGTTCTAAAGATACCATACCATCCCATATTAAAACAGTCTTTGATAACTTAAAGGCTGAATCACCTAAAGATCAATTCACTATAAGCATTGTAGATGACGTAACTAATACCAGCTTACCTGTAACTGAAAGAATAAATACAGCTCCGGCTGGAACTACCCGTTGTAAATTCTGGGGTTTTGGTTCCGATGGTACTGTAGGTGCCAATAAGGATGCTATAAAAATAATTGGTGATAATACTGATCTCTATGCACAAGCATATTTTGCATACGATTCTAAAAAATCTGGTGGAGTTACCATCTCTCACCTACGTTTTGGTAAAGAACCTATTAAGTCAACTTACTTAATAGACGAAGCAGATTTTATTGCTTGCCATAAACAATCATATGTTAATCAGTATGAGATTCTAGAAGGATTAAAACCGGGAGGTAAGTTCCTCTTGAACTGTAACTGGGCACAAGACGAACTAGATGAAAAACTTCCTGCTGATATGAAAAAATATTTAGCTGAAAATAATATTGATTTCTATATGATTGATGCAGTGAAAATTGCCGCAGAAGTTGGACTGGGCAGCAGAATTAATATGGTTATGCAGTCTGCTTTCTTTAAATTAGCAAATGTTATACCTTTAGATGATGCTATTAAATACCTGAAAGCAGCTATCAAGAAGACTTATGGTAAAAAAGGCGATAACATTGTCAGAATGAACCACGAAGCCGTTGACAAAGCTTTAGAAGCTTTAGTTAAAGTAGAAGTGCCTGAAAGCTGGGCTAATGCAAGCGTAGAAGAAGCTGCAGCTACTACTGATGCCCCTGAATTTTTCAAACAAATAGTAGAACCTATTAATAAGCAGCAGGGAGATAAATTACCTGTAAGTACATTTAAAGATTGGGTAGATGGAAGTATGCCTAATGGAATTGCTGCTTATGAAAAACGTAATATTGCAATAAGTGTACCAGAATGGCAGATAGATAATTGTATCCAATGTAACCAGTGTTCGTATGTATGTCCTCATGCCGCTATTAGACCAGTTCTTGTAAATGATGAAGAAAAGGCTAAGGCACCTGAAGGATTTGCTACTAAAAAAGCAATTGGTAAAGCATTGGCAGGATTATCATATCGTATCCAAGTAAGCGCCTTAGATTGTACCGGTTGTGGCAGCTGTGCTCAGGTTTGTCCAGCTAAAGAAAAAGCGCTTGTGATGAAACCTGTAGAAGCACAGGTTGAAAAGGAAGCTGCAAACTGGAACTTTGCTACTAAAGTTACACCTAAAGAAGGTTTATGGAAACTTGACAGTGTTAAAGGCAGTCAGTTTGCTCAACCTCTCTTAGAATTCTCCGGTGCTTGTGCTGGATGTGGAGAGACACCTTATGCAAAACTTGTTACTCAATTATTTGGAGATAGAATGATCGTAGCTAATGCTACAGGATGTTCCTCTATCTGGGGTGGATCATATCCTAGTACTCCGTACTGCACAAATCATAAAGGACAAGGTCCTGCCTGGGGTAACTCTCTCTTTGAAGATAATGCAGAATTTGGTTATGGTATGTTGACAGCTATTCAACAAAATAGAGCAAAAGTAGCTGATTTGATGAAAGAAGCTTTAGCCGGGGATGTTCCTGCTGAACTGAAAGATGCTATGGAGGCATGGTTAGCTGGGATAGATGATGGAGATGCCTCTAAAGCTGCGAAAGCTGCTCTGTTACCGTTGTTAGATAAATACAGCGATATACCTGCAGTAAAAGAGGTTGCTGAAAGAAAAGACCTTCTGGTTAAACCATCAAACTGGATCTTTGGTGGAGACGGTTGGGCATACGATATTGGTTACGGCGGATTAGACCATGTGCTAGCTTCCGGTGAAGATATCAACGTCTTAGTCTTTGATACTGAAGTTTATTCTAATACAGGAGGACAATCTTCCAAGGCAACTCCTACTGCAGCGGTAGCAAAATTTGCCGCTTCCGGTAAGAAAGTTAAGAAGAAAGACTTAGGTATGATTGCCATGACATACGGTTATGTATATGTGGCACAAGTTGCTATGGGCGCAGATCCTAATCAACTTGTTAAAGCTATTAAGGAAGCTGAAGCATATAAAGGACCATCCTTAGTTATTGCTTATGCACCTTGTATTAACCACGGTATAAAAGTTGGTATGGGATGCAGCCAGCAGGAAGAAAAACGTGCTGTAGAAGCAGGTTATTGGCATCTGTACCGTTATAATCCCGAGCTTAAAGATGAAGGAAAAAATCCGTTTGTATTAGATTCCAAAGAACCTCAAGGTTCTTATAGGGACTTCTTAATGGGCGAAGTACGTTACGCTTCCTTGTTAAAAACATTCCCTGAAACTGCTGAAGAGCTTTTCAAAAAGGCAGAAGAGGATGCAAAAGAAAGAGGAAATACTTACAAACGTATGGCTCAAGATTAATAAAACAAAAAGAAAGGCAGGAGATAATTCTTCTGCCTTTCCTTATATATCATGAAAAATCGACATAAAATTTACATTAAAAAAAAATATTTTGTGAAAACACTGGTATATAATAGTGAAATAAAATATAATAGAGTATGTATTTGGGTTATATATATGTATTAGTTATAAATATAAATGTAGTTTGAAAAGTCAGTTTATAAAGATATTGCTGTGTTAAATTATGTAATAATATAAATCGTAATACATAATTTAACTTAAAGCATGTTTTTTTAATTTTATAACTAACAATTAGAAATACTAATAGACATAGAAAATAAATAGCTTAAACTTGCGACATAATAAGGATAGATTTGTTTTTGATGAGGAGGGTAAGAGAAATGGGTTCTGATAATATGAAAATAATGGAGGCCTATGTTGGTGAATATGCAAGTGGTAAAAGTGAAATCGCTTTAAATCGTGCCCTGGAGCTTCTCAAAGAAGGAAGAAAGCCCGTTACATTAGTTGATTTGGATCTTGTTGAACCCTTTTATACTCTGCGCCCTATCAAGAAGGAGTTAGAAAACAAAGGATTAGAAGTTATTGCCTGGGAAACAAACCAAACTATTGGCTTGGGAGAAGCGGGCTGTATTATTAAACCGGAAATGCGTTGGGCCTTAAGAAAACCTGGCGATGTTATTTTAGACATCGGGTATGGTGTAGAAGGAGCCAAAAAACTAAATTTAGTAGAAGATGCTGGAAAAGGCCTCAAAGTTTATGTAGTTACGAATATTGCCAGACCCATTACGGGTACTGTTAAAGATATTATAGAGTATGTAAAAACATTAGGTCCTGTAGATGGATTAATAAATAACTCTCACCTGGGTGATGATACTGATTTAGAAATCATTCAGGAAGGTGCTCAAGTTGTTACTGAGGCAGCAGAAATACTGGGGCTTCCCGTTATCTGGACAACTGTAGAGGAACGCTTTGCTGATCAAATAGGGGAAGTGGATGTTAAGGGGAATCCTGTTTTTTTAATTAAAAGACACATGAACAGGAGTTTCTGGTAAAACTAATGTTAATATAGGCGTTATGCCTATACATAGAATCAATTAATTCTAGGAGGTGTTTCGTTATTATGGCAGAAAAGCCCATTCAAGGAGAAAAAAGAGTTTTTATGACTGGGAATGAGGTAGCTGCGTGGGCAGCTTTAGCAGCCGAAGCAGATATTATGTACGGCTATCCCATTACTCCTCAAAACGAAATCATGCATTATTGGACACGTTTGTCACCAAAATTTGACAGAGGTTTCCTACAAACTGAAGACGAAATCTCAGCTGGTTTTACAACCTGCGGAGGGGTGTTATCAGGAAAAAGAGCGTTTACAGCCACCGCTGGCCCTGGTAACACATTGATGCAAGAATCCATGACCATGGCTGAAATGATGAGAATACCCTTGGTGTGTGTTGTTCAACAGCGTGGGGGCCCATCAACTGCTACAGTTATTTACTCACAGCAAGAAGCAACCATGACTTGTTATGGTGGAAACGGAGAAGGTTTCCGTATAGTTTATTCAACTAGTACTCACCAAGAATTGTATGATTATGTTATCAAAGGATTTAATACTGCTTGGACATATCGGTTCCCCACTTTTGTATTAGGTGATGGATACCAGGCTAAAATGAGAGAATCTCTGCATATTTATGATCCTGCTACTAAAGGTATTAATATGGTAGCAACCGAGCCTTCTTTGGGACTGGAAGGAACTCCTGGCGTGGATCGTGATCCTCAGCATTTAAGAAATACTTATAACACTGAAGAAGAATTATATGAAGTAGTTTCCGAGCTTGTTGCTGATTATGAAAAGGCAGCTCCTGAAATTGTTGAATATCAAACTTTTGATACTGACGATGCAGAAATCGTTATTGTTGCTCACGGTATAGTAACAAGAGCCGCTCAAGCTGCTGTAAAAGAACTTAGAGAAGAAGGTATCAAAGTTGGACATTTCCGTCCTATTACTTTGCGCCCCTTCCCGGCTAATGAGTTAAAAGAAATAGCAAGCAAAGCTAAAAAACTAATTGTTATGGAATCAGCTCAAGGCCAGTTTGATAGAATGGTTAAGCATGCTATTTATGGTTTGACTACACCAATCGAAGATTATTTCAAACCTGGTATGGGTATTACTTCTGAAGAAATTGTTGAATACGTAAAAAAAGGTATGTAATTTGAGGAAGGGGGTATTACGATGAGTAAAGCACCAAATATGCCAAAATCATGGCGTGAAGAAACTAAACCACATAAATTTTGTCCAGGATGTGGTCATGGATTAGTTTTAAAAGCACTTGGTCAAGCAATAGATGAATTAGGAATTCAAGATAGAGTAGTTTTTGGTTGTGATATAGGATGTTCTTTGCTATCTTTTGACTTCTTCAATGTTGATAGCGTACAAACTCACCATGGTCGTACAACACCGGTTGTTACAGGTGTTAAGAGAGCCCGCCCCGATAGAATTTGTATTGCCTACATGGGTGACGGTGGCGGATATGCTATCGGTTCTCAGCATTTAGTAAACGCAGCCGCTCGTAACGAAAAAATAACAGTTATACTTGCTAATAACTGTAACTATGGTATGACTGGTGGACAAATGGCTCCTACTAGTTTACCTGGTATGAAGACTGAAACAACTCCTTATGGACGTGATCCTGAAGTTACAGGATATCCTACTCAAGGACCGGAAATGGTTTCTGCGATTACCCGGGAAGGTGCGTATGTAGCTCGTGGTACAGTTGCTAATGTACGTCAGTTAAAGAATTACATTAAAAAGGCTTTACAAAATCAGGTAGAAGGAAATGGTTTCTCCTTTGTTGAAGCTTTATCTGGTTGTCCTACTAACTGGAGTACTAATGCTAAAGATACCTGGGCTTTCATTGAAGAAACTATGCCTAAGTATTTCAAAGTCGGCGAATTAAAAGCACCTGCTAAGAAGGAGGAATAGGTAATGGCTAAAACCGTTAAAATTGCGTTGGCTGGCGAAGGCGGCCAAGGAGTCCAATCCGTAGCAGGAATTATGGTAGGAGCTGCAAATGATAAAGGTAGAGAAGCCCTTTATATTCCTAACTTTGGAGTAGAACAGCGTGGCGGTGTATCAGTTGCTTTCTGCCAAATTTCTGATGATAAAATAGGTTCACCTAAATTTAAAAAAGCTGATTTGGTAATCGCGCTTTCAGATCGTGCTGTTCGCAGAACAACACAGTACGTTGATGAAAATACAGTTTTCATCTATGATTCTTCTATCGAAGATATTGAAGATGATTTACCAAAAAACGCTAAAAAAGTTATCGGTATCCCTGCACTTGATGTAGCTAAAAAAGAACTGCATCCTCGTGTTTTCAACGTTATTATCATGGGAGCTGCTATTGAAGCTACTCATATTGTTGAAATGCCTGAAGCTAAAGAAGCTCTGGAAAAGAAGCTTGGCTATAAATTTGAACAGAATCCTAAATTAAGACCATTAAACTTTACAGCTCTGGAAAAGGGTGCGGAATTAGTTAAGGAACTACTGTAGTTTAAAAAGGGGGAGATAAGATGACTACCAGTGCATATAAAATGTTACAAGTAGATACTAAAAAAGCAGTATTTACTCTTTTCACTGGATTGTGCAAGGGTTGTGGGTTATGCACGCAAAAATGTCCCGTAAAAACGCTGGATTGGTCAGAAACCTTAGGCGTTTACGGTACTCCTGCTGTTCAGCCGAAAAATGCTGATGACTGCACAGGTTGCGGTATGTGTGCCATGGTTTGTCCTGATTGTGCTATCACTATAGAACGTAAAAAATAATATATATATATAAGAAAGACTGGGTTTATGCCCAGTCTTTTTTTATTGGGGAAAACTTTACAATAAAATATTATTATCAAATTAGCAATGTTCTTGAAAAAAGCATAGTTATAATCCATATTTTAGCAGGAAATTTAGCAATGCCGCCTAAATATACATATAAAAGAATAAATTACAAAATTTAGGAGCTGATGTCTAAAGAGCTAATTAGGTAGTTTGTATCCTAAATTAAAGAAAGGAGGGTTAATTATAAAAGAATTTAATTGAATAAGGATAAAAGGGGGAGAGCTGATGGGGAATAAGAAGAAACTAAGAAATACCATTTTTATCTTCACAGCAATTTTTTTAATTTTTGCTGTGGTTTATCCTGCTTTTGCGGGTACGGAAGAATTAGAGAAACAAGAATATGGAATCATTTCGTTATTACCACCGATTATTGCTATAGGATTATGTATTATCACTAAGGAGGTAATTCCTTCACTGTTAATAGGATCTTGGGTAGCTGGTACTATACTAAGTGGCTGGAATCCCATAAGCGGTTTTGGAAAAAGCATAGCCTATCTTTACAATTCATTAGGAGATCCCTGGGGGGCCCGAATTGCACTAACCAGTTTAGCTATGGGTGGATTAGTTGGGATTATGCGTGTTGGCGGAGCCTTTGATGCCGTAGTGCATTGGATAACTAAAAGAATAAAATCTGCCCGAGGGGCGTTACTTGCTACAGAGTTAGCTGGTTTGGTTATTTTCTTTGAAGACTATGTCAATACAGTTGTAGTAGGTACAGCTATGGGACCTATTACACAAGAATACAAAATATCTAAAGAAAAATTATCATATGTTGTTGATTCTACTGCAGCCCCTATAGCTTGTATTGCGGGGATATCTACTTGGGTTGCGTATATGGTGGGACAGATACAAGCACAATTTACTGCTTTAGATATTGGATTCTCATCATATATGGCTTACCTCAATTCTATTCCGTATATCCTATATAATATCATTACCCTTGTATTGGTTACTTATATTGTATTGTCCCAAAGAGATTTTGGTCCTATGTTAAAAGCAGAAAGACGTGCCCGTACTACAGGTAAACTTTTGCGGGATGGAGCCCAACCTTTGATAACTGCAAAAGATGATAAATTAGCATGTGATGAGAAATGCCCCAGAAGAGTTATTAATTTTATTGTACCTATTTTAACATTAGTTGGATTAATATTTTTCTTAATGTTAAAAACTGGGGGATGGCCTGAAGCATCATTTGCAGAAGCTTTAGGAAATTCCAATAGCTCAGTATCACTTGTTTTAGGTGCCTACGGAGCTGCTACTATTACTATTATCTTTTTCAAAATACAAGGTTTAGCGCCCCTTAATAAATTACTGAGAGGTTTCATGGAGGGCATGCATTCTATCTTTTATGGAACTTTAATACTTGTTTTTGCTTGGGGCATAGGGGCGGCTATTAAGGAAATAGGCACTGCTAAATATATTGTAAGTATAACGGAAAACATTTTATCGCCCGGAATGATACCTCTTATTTCTTTCATTATAGGAGCTATTATAGCTTTTTCAACAGGTACCTCCTATGGCACTATGGCTATCTTAACGCCTATTGTCGTACCCCTTGTTTATAACACATCACAAAATTCAGGAATTGACCCTATGACTTACATGTTTGCTACCTTAGGTGCCATTTTTGCAGGGGCTGTATTTGGAGACCACTGCAGTCCAATTTCGGACACTACCATTATGTCGTCCATGTTTAGTGGAGCCGACCACATGGATCATGTAAACACACAGATCCCATATGCTCTACTGTGTGCTGGGGGAACTATAGTTGCTTATATTGGTGTAGCATTTAGACTACCGGCATTAGTTAATATCGTCCTGGGAGCGGCAGCCACAGTTTTAGCTTTTAGGCTTATCTCGAAACCAATAGAACCGGAAAAAATACCGACTGATAAACAAATACAAGCATAATAGTATATTATGTGTTATTATATAGAAGCTTAATTACAACTAAGGTTATAAGAAGTGCTCTTTTCTATTAAGAAAAGGGTGCTATTTTTTTGGGAGCATCATATAGCATATATAGCTAAAGAAAAAGAAAAGGCAAAAAAGATGTTGACATAAGATTGGCAACATGATACTATATAAAAGTCGTCGCGAGCAGCAGAAAATGCTGCTAAGGGAACCAGGAGAAGGAAAGTAAGGAAAAAGAAACCTGGTTGACAGGCAAGGGAGGATATGATAAGATATACTTCCTGCCGCAAGAGCGAGAAAAAAAGTTCTTGACAGAGTGGCGGCAAAGATGATACAATAAAGATCCTGCTGCAAAACGGCAGGAGGGA
>JAHDSB010000115.1 GCA_018433015.1 Clostridia bacterium
CCCCAGAAGAGATGGTCCCTTTGTGGCTGTTAATTGTGCTGCTTTGCCGGAACAACTTTTAGAAAGTGAACTTTTTGGTTATGATGAAGGTGCTTTCACGGGTGCAAAAAAAGGTGGCAAACAGGGAATGTTTGAGTTAGCACATAACGGCACAATTTTTCTTGATGAAATTGGGGATATGCCTATTAGTTTGCAAGCGCGTTTGTTAAGGATCTTGCAGAATAAAGAAATAATGCGGATCGGTGGAGAAAAAGTTATTCCTGTTAATGTGCGGATTATTTTGGCTACAAATCAAGATTTAAACCGAGCAATTCAAAGGGGAAAGTTCCGTAAGGATTTATATTACCGCATTAATGTTTTAAATCTACGCTTGCCTCCTTTGCGAGAGCATAGGGAAGATATCCCCTTGCTTTTTGAGCATTTCGTACAAAAATATGGAAAGATATACAATAAAGGTAAGATAGAGATTTCGGAGAATATAGTACGGAAATTAATGAATCATGAATGGCCTGGAAATGTAAGGGAATTAGAAAACTTTGCAGAAAAATACTGTCTATTAAGTGAAGAGGTTAGTAGCTGGGAAATGCTTGATAATATCTCAAGTATGATAGCAGAAAATAATAAGGAGAGGGATGAGGGGTTATATCTCAAACTGCCGGTTAGAGAACTCAATGAAATGACTAACGAGATAATAAAGCAAGTATATGAATTAACAGGCAGAAATAAAAATAAGACAGCGTTATACTTGGGGTTGAGTAGAACCACAATTTGGAGCAAATTAAAAGCAGGAGATTAAAATCCTTGTATAGTAGAAGATGAATTGATTATCTGTAAAGTACCTTGTAAAAGGGGTCGGTAAAATGAAGAAAAAAGTTGCTGTAATTACACACTCAACTGAGGTTGGTAAATTTTATTGCAGTCAACTCAAGGGATTATTTGGTGAATTTATTGAGCTTGAAAGTTTTTCTTTAGAAGATAATAATGTTGGCAAAAGAATTAATGCAGATTTATTTGTAGTGGCTACCCATGCTATTTACGATACGGTAAAAAAGTATATAGTGCCTGATAGTGATGTAGTTATTACGAATATAACTCTTTCCAAGGCTGGTTTAGAAAAAATAATGAAGATATCTGCAGGGACCAAGGCTATGCTGGTAAATCTGAGTGTAGAAATGGCTTTGGAAACTATTTCATTAATTTATTATCTAGGTGTAAATCATATAGAATTAGTTCCTGTTTATCCAGGCATCAAGCAAATACCGGAGCTGAAAGTTGCCATTACTCCGGGGGAACTGAGGCATGTCCCTAAAAATGTAGAAAAAATTATTGATGTGGGACATAGAATATTAGATTCTAATACAATAGTGGAAATAGCATTAAAACTAAACTTAGGACAGCTGCTGCAAAAAGAATGTTTTATTGAATATTTTAAAAATACGGTTACCAATAGTTACAGTTTAGAAGTATTAACAAGTAAAACAAATAGATTAGAAAACCAGTTTGAAATTCTCTTGAAAGTATTGGAAGAAGGCATAATTGAGATTGGTCTACAAGGTTATATTTTGGCCTGTAATAAAAGTGCAGAAGATATTATTGGAATAAAAACAGATAAAATGATGGGTGCAAATGTAAGAGAAATTCTTCCCTTGCTCCCTTTTGAAGAAGTAAGAAAAACGAAGAAACCAATAAAATCAAAATTAATACAGCTAAATAATGTTCATATTTCAGTAGATATAACCCCGGTTATTAGCTACAACAAATTTTTGGGAGCATTCGCAATCCTGAATAGATTTAATGATACTGAATTCCAACAACATAAATTGAGAGCTCAGCTCTTAAAGAAGGGACATCGAGCCAAATATTATTTTGAAGATATAATTGGGAACAGTCCCATTATCGTTAAGGCTAAAGAAATAGCTAAGAAAATGGCGGAATCTGAGGCTTCTATTTTAATTACTGGGGAAAGCGGAGTAGGTAAAGAATTGTTTGCCCAGGCTATTCACAATAGTTCTATCCGCAGTAAATTTCCTTTTGTGGCTATAAATTGTGCAGCTATTTCGGAAAATTTACTGGAAAGTGAGCTGTTTGGTTATGAAGAAGGAGCTTTTACAGGAGCTAAGAAAGGCGGTAAGATAGGACTATTTGAATTTGCTCACAGGGGAACACTGTTTTTAGATGAAATAGGAGAGATGAGCTTAAATTTGCAAGCTAAACTTTTACGAGTTATTCAAGAAAGGGAAGTAATGAGAATTGGGGGAGATCGGGTAATAAAGATAGATGTTAGAATTATTGCAGCAACTAATAGAAATTTGAAGGAACTTGTTAACCAAAAAAAGTTTAGAAAAGATTTTTATTATCGGTTGAATGTTCTGCCCTTGCAAATTCCTCCTCTTAGAGATAGGGGAAAAGATATATTGTTATTAGCAGAAGAGATAAAAAAGGAATTGCATAGTGACTTTACATTAGATGATGAAGTAAAAAATATCTTTTTAAACCATAATTGGGAAGGCAATGTCCGAGAATTAAGAAATTATATAGAATATCTCACTTATTTAGGGGATAAAAAAATAAAAAAAGAAAATCTTCCTTTTATAGAGCAAGATATAAATAATATTAATAATGATAAAGAGGAACTAAAGTTTGCTCAGGAATTAGAAGACTTTGCGGGTAATAGTATATCGGAGTATATATTCGTAATGGAAGAACTGGCTTTAGGATATAAAGAGAGAAAGGGAAAAGGAAGAAGGAGTATTGCTAAGGCTGCGCAACAAAAAGATATCTATTTGACAGAACAAGAAATCAGGAGTATTTTAGTAAAACTGGAAGAAATAGGATTAGCAACTACCTCTCGGGGCAGGGGAGGAAGTAAAATGACGCAACAAGGACTTCAGGTCCTAAAAATATTAAAGGGTTAAATGGGGTAAATGTTTAATACATTCACCCCATTTTTTTATGCGGCCAATTAGATATAGTTAGTTAAGAAAAGATAATAAAATGAGTAGTATTGAATTTACTAATAATATTAGTTATTTAGTTACTATACTGAAAAACTTCATGAATATGAAAAACTATAGTTGCAGAAGCAGTTTGAATTTTTTATATGAGTCGTAATAAAGGGGAATTTAATATAACAAAAGACCTCTATTAATGGTTTGTTTAATGTAATTTTAAAATTTAAAAGCATTAATAATCTTCATTTTAAAATAAAAAATAGTCTAAAGTGCTGGCAAATTTAAATAGTGAACAGAGAAGAACAGTTAATGAACAATTTATTATTTCCCTGCAAAATAAATTGGCATGATTATTGCTATTTAATAAATATGAACTCATTAATTACTAGTTAAATCTGTTAGGAGGATAGAAATGAATTATAACTTTGATGAAGTAGTAGATAGGTCAAATAATTATGCTGCTAAGTTAGAAGAAATGGAATTGAAGTTTGGAAGAGATGACTTAATTCCTATGTGGATAGCAGATATGGATTTTAAATCACCTGAGGTCATAATTAAGGCAATTAAGGAAAGGGTAGAACAGGGGATTTATGGGTATACTTATCGACCATCTTCTTATTTTGCAGCGGTGAGTCAATGGTTGAAAAAAAGACATGGCTGGGATGCTAAAAGTGAATGGATGATTCATAGTCCAGGGGTTGTGCCTACAATAAGTATTTTCATTAAAGAGTTTACTGAACCGGGAGATAAAATTATTATTCAGCCACCAGTATATTATCCATTTTTTGAGGTTGTTAAGAATAATGGAAGAGAATTAGTCCTGAATAATTTAAAACTAGTTGACGGGAAATATGTGATGGATTATGAAGATTTAGAAGAAAAGGCTAAAGTAGGAGCAAAAGTGCTGATTTTATGTAGCCCTCACAACCCCGCAGGTCGAGTTTGGACGAGAGAAGAATTAACAAAACTTGGAGAAATATGTCTTAAATATAATATCAAGGTTATAGCTGATGAAATCCACTCGGATCTTGTCTTTTGGGACAATAAGCATATACCCTTTGCTTCAATAAATGAAGAATTTTGTAAGAATTCTATAACTTGTATTGCTCCTAGTAAGACCTTTAACCTCGCAGGATTACAAGCTTCCGTTGCTATTTTACCCAATAAAGAGGATAGAACAAAGTTTGATACTGCCTTAGGAATATTAGATATAAAAAGAAATAACTGCTTTAATTTAGTAGCAACAGAAGCAGCATATAGGCATGGAGAAGAATGGTTGGAACAATTATTAAAGTATCTTGAAGGTAATATAGAATTTGTTAATAAATACTGTGCGGAAAATATACCAAAATTAAAACCTAATAGACCTGAAGCCACTTATTTAGTCTGGATTGATTGTAGAGAATTGGGAATGGATAAAGAAGAATTGAGCAATTTTATGATTAACGATATGAAAGTAGCGTTGGATGAGGGCTACTGGTTTGGTAAGCCGGGAGAGGGATATTTAAGAATTAATGTGGCCTGTCCTCGAATAACGTTACAAAAAGCTTTAGATCGTATAAAAGTAGCAGTAAATTCTGTTAAATAAAGTTCTGGAATCAAGGACCTATTGCCTTGTAAAGGGGGTGATTCAAAAAGAAGGTGTACTATAGAGCAAAGAGACGTCGACAAACCCGGTTAAATGCATTTATTCTTACTTTATTAAGGAGGAGATTTTTATGGAATATGGCATTCTAAGTATATTACCACCGGTAATTGCAATTTTATTGGCCATAGTAACGAAGCAGGTCTTCATTTCTCTCTTTGCAGGTGTTTTTATTGGCGAATTAATTATAAACAAATGGGCTTTTTTTCTATCATTAACTGCTTCTCTCAATGATTTTGTTGGTGTATTTGCTGAAGGTTGGATTACTAAAACTATTATGTTTTCCTTTTTAGTTGGTGGAATTATAACTGTAGTCTCCGCTGCAGGTGGGGTTGAAGGTTTTGTTGAATATCTGACGGAGAAAAAAGGGGTAATAAAAAATAAAAGGGGTGCTATGCTCCTGGCCTATATCGCAGGAATTGTAATTTTTATTGAATCTTCCATAACAATATTAGTTTCTGGAACAGTGGCAAGACCTTTGACAGATAAGTACAAGGTTTCCCGAGAAAAATTGGCTTATATCTGTGATTCTACCTCGGCTCCTGTTTGTGCTCTGATTCCCTTAAACGGATGGGGAGCAACGCTGATGGGGATCATAGGTGTGCAAATTGCTAATGGTGTTATTTCCGGGAATCCGGCGGAACTTTTAGCAAAAAGTATACCTTTTCAGTTCTATTCCATAATTGCCGTAGTAGCAGTAGCTTACTATATCTTTACTGATAGAGATTGGGGTCCCATGAAAAAAGCTGAAGAAAGGGTAAGAACTACTGGTAAAGTATTGAGAGATGGGGCTCAACCGGTTGTGTCGGAAGAGGCTACGTCAACTTCAACAAAAGAGGGCGTTAAACCCGATAAGTGGAATATGATATTACCCTTGATTGTACTAATTGGTATGATGCCTATAAGTTTATATATAACCGGAGATGGAAGTATTTTTGATGGTTCGGGATCTACTTCGGTATTTTGGGCGGTATTAGCTTCTCTAACTTTTTCAGGAGTATTATATATATCAAGGAAATTAATGACCTTAGATGAATATATAAAATATGTTTATCAGGGCATTGGTGCAATGGTTCCTATTGTAATTTTATTAATAGCTGCTTTTGCTATAGGAAACGTTATAAGTTCGCTGGAAACGGGTAAATTTATGGCCAGTCTTGTGGAAGGAAAGATAAATGGAGCATTAGGTCCTGCCATGATCTTCCTCTTAGCATCGCTGATGGCTTTCGCAACAGGTACCAGTTGGGGAACTTTTGCCATAATGATGCCCATTGGTATCCAAATGGGAGTTGCCTTGGATGCTAATATCTTAGCAATAATTGGTGCTGTTATATCTGGAGGTATTATGGGAGACCATTGTTCACCAATATCTGATACAACCATTCTCTCTTCCATGGCCTCAGCTTCCGACCATATTGATCACGTTACTACACAATTACCATATGCCCTTGTAAATGGAGCAATAGCTTTAGTGCTATACTTAGTTGTTGGTTTCATCGGATAATTTAAAGATTCAAATATTTAAATACTAATTGACATAATATTCTTAGAAAGAGGTTTTCAAATGGATACAAAAGGCTTTAAATTCAATTCAAAAGCAATTCATGCAGGACATATCCATGATAAAAGTGCAGGTTCCCACGTAACCCCTATTTATCAAACATCAACATTCTGTTTCGATAATGCAGAACAAGGTGGTAAGCGTTTTGCAGGAAAAGAAGAAGGCTATATTTATACAAGGCTGGGGAACCCCAATACTACAGAGTTGGCAGAAAAGGTTGCTCAATTAGAGAATGGAGAATGTGGCCTAATTACAAGTTCAGGCATGTCTGCTATTTCCACAGTATTAATTGGTGTATTAAAAAAAGGTGACCATATCCTTGCCTCAGATACTTTATATGGTTGCACCTATACCTTCATTAGTGAAATGCTGCCCCAATATGGAATTGAAGTAACTTTTGTTGATGCAGAAGATTTGCAAAATGTTCAGGATAACATTAAAACAAATACTAAAATAATATATATCGAAACTCCAGCAAATCCTACCATGAAAGTTATTGATATTAAGAAATCTGCAGAAATTGCTCATCGAGCAGGAGCTTTATTAGTGGTAGATAATACTTTTATGACCCCTTATTTACAAAGACCTCTGGAACTCGGAGCAGATCTTGTAGTTCACAGTGCTACAAAATATATTGGCGGTCATGGCGATGTTGTGGCAGGGATAATTGTAGGTTCAAGAAAACTAATTACCATGATAGAACCTTATTTAAAAAATTTTGGAGGTACAACGAGTCCTTTTGATGCCTGGCTGCTTATGCGGGGCTTAAAGACCCTAGGTATAAGAATGAAAACTCATTGTGAAAATGCACTAATAGTAGCCGAGTATTTGGATAAACACCCTAAAATTAAAAAAGTGTATTATCCAGGGCTTAAATCTCATCCCCAATATGATTTATCCCAAACACAAGCTGATGGTTTTGGTGGTATGATTAGTTTTGAATTAAATGGTACTATTGAGTCGGGGATTACGTTAATGAATAGCGTGCAAATGATTACCCTTGCAGTGAGCTTGGGGTCTGTAGATTCTTTAATACAGCATCCTGCTTCTATGACCCATGCCGGAATTCCCAGAGAAGAAAGAATAAAATCTGGTATCGGTGATAGCCTGGTGAGACTATCGGTAGGTATTGAAAATATAGAAGATATCTTAGCGGATTTAAGTCAGGCTTTAGATAAGATCTAAATATGCCCTTAAAACAACAAACTGATTTAATGCTTAATATTGCTAAGATAATTTAGAAAGAAGAGAAAGAGTCTAGGAAATTTTCCTAGACTCTTTTCTTATTCTTTGTTTTCAATTTTATCGGGTTTTAAAGCATCTTCATGAAATTCTGAGAATGTCCAGTAACTAATACATTCTTCAGTACCTATTTTTTTATACTTATGAGGAGTGTGTGCCTTAATATAAACAGAATCCCCTTCATTTAGGATATAAGCGTTATCTTCCACGATCATTTCCATAGTTCCTTTTACAACAACTCCAACTTCATCAGAATGATGTCCCCAGGATATTAGTTGGTCATTAAAATCTCCTTCACTGATAGTCATGCAGACACCCTTCATTTTCCGGGAACCTTCAGTAGTCAATTCATATTTAATATTAGGATGAGGTTCATAAATTAAGCGTCTTTCCTCTTTTTTTACTACCACCTTTTCTTGAGGCAGGCTATTGATTATATCATAAAGGTTAATTTTTAATTTTTCGCATATGATTTGAAGGTTGGTAAGTGTAGGACTGCTGATATTTCTTTCTAAATTGCTTAGATAACCTATGGATAGACCAGTTTGCTCCGATAGTTGCTGTAGCGTAAGTTTACTTTTTTTTCGAAAAGCTTTAATTGTTTCACCAATTTCCATGAATCTTCTCCTATTCCACTATTAATATACATAGTACCATTCAAAATTATATTAATATGAAATTATAACTTTGTCAATTTACATATCATGAAAATCTACAATAATGAAAATAAATTGACAAAAAAGTCATAAACAACCAAAAAGATGTATGGAAATAAGGGATATATAAAAAAATAATTTCATATATATAAAATAAATCTTGTTAGGATTTCATGTATATGATAAAATTACATTGAAAGC
>JAHDSB010000067.1 GCA_018433015.1 Clostridia bacterium
CTGTGATACTGAATGTTTGTCCTGTTAACTCATTTGGTACTCCGTCAATTATTTTAAAAGTAAAGCTGTCTGAAGTTGTGTTAGTACCATCATGAACATACTGGATTTTACCATCATCTATATTCTTCTGTGTAAAGCTTATTATAGCAACTCCCGGATTATCCGTATTCTCCAGCTGACCATGGGCTGGCGCTGCTGTTATGGTATATGTTAATCCTTCATTTGGTGAATCTGCATCTGTTGCGGATAATTTTTCATTGGTTATGCCGGCTGTTGCTCCTTCATTTAAGGTTAGTCCTGTATTCTTTGATATGGTGGGTGCAGCATTTCCTGAGTTAGTAGTAAAATTTAGATAAGTTTTATCTTCTATACCCATAAAAGTCATTCCATCTGCATCAAAAAAAGCTTTTTCATCTATTAATATGTAATAAGAAGTGTTATCGCTTAGTGTCGTGGCGGGATTTATTGTAATTGTATTACTACCAACACCTGTTACTTTGGCATCATTGCCTAAGATTGACTCAATTAATTGATTGTCACTGGCGCTATATATGTTAATTCTACTGGTGCCTGTCGATGAGATTATTTCGTCGAATGTTAAAACTATATCATCACCACCACCAACGTCCACTGCATCATCTGTAGGATTTGTTGAAACAAGCTTGGGTGGCTTATTATCAGTTTCTCCTACTGTACCATCCTGCCTAAAATAAAACATTTCATCTACATTTGCAGCTAAAACATCCTTATCTCCATCATTATCCAAATCTACTACTAGATATTCGGAGGCACGGATAGTAGGAAAATTAACATTTTCATCTACCTCTGCAAAATTTCCCATTCCATCATTTTTATAAAAGACATATTTTTCTTTGGCAGTACTGTATGAGATAAAGTCCTCATCTCCATCACTATCGTAATCTATATTTATTAAATATATAATACCATCATATGATGTATCTGCTCCTGCTGAAGCCAGGGGATCTGATAATTGGGCGAAATCACCATTACCATCATTCCTAAAATACAAAGTATCTGTTCCTGGATTGGGAATTGCAGCAAAAACATCCTCATCTCCATCATTATCAAAATCTACTACTAAATATTCGGTAGCATTGCTAATAGGAAAATTAATATTTTTATCTACCTCTACAAAATTTCCCATTCCATCATTTTTATAAAAGACATATTTTTCTTTGGCAGCACTGTATGAGATAAAGTCCTCATCTCCATCATTATCGTAATCTATATTTATAAAATATCTAACACCATTATATGATGTATCTGCTCCTGCTGAAACCAGGGGATCTGATAATTGGGTAAAATCACCATTACCATCATTTCTAAAATACAAAGTTTCTGTTGGAATTGCAGCAAAAACATCTTCATCTCCATCATTATCAAAATCTACTACTAAATAATCGGAGGCATTTCTTGCAGGAAAATTAATATTTTTATCTACCTCTGCATAATTTCCCATACCATCATTTTTATAAAAGACATATTTATCTTTGGCAATACTGTATGAGATAAAATCCTCATCTCCATCACAGTCGTAATCTATATTAATTGAAGATTTATATGAACCGTATGCTGTTTGAGCACCCGCTTCTTCAAGAGGATTAGTTATTGAAGTATATTGAACCCCTAACAGATGATTATAATTTGGGAATACTAATATATTACTTTCTATTTCTCCATTAGCTACTTCCAGTACCCAGTTTCCATCCAATTCAGCAGCACCTGTACCATCCTCAGAAGCTGCCACATCTGCTCCTGTAATTTTGTGCTATTTCTTTAAGCAACTGCTCGCCCTTCTCACCATTACCTACATAACAACCATATAGTAGAATATCCCCTGTTTCGGCCAAGTTTTCTCTTATAACCGTGAGCTGTTCGCCATAACTTTGTAAAGTTTTGACACTCAACGCTGCTGTACCGATATGTATTTTACCTGCCTTACCATGAGATATAATATGTATAGCACTCATATTTCTTTGTTTCTTTAAATAATCAGCAATTTGATAAACTCCATCTTTATTACCATCTAATACGACAACTTTTAAACTAAGGGGTATGGAATCCACTAATACTTCATAATCCGGTATGCTGTTGTCTATAAAAACTACTTGATCTAGCACAGCAGCATTTACTTTGAATGTACTACAGGTAAACCCAATTATAACCATTAGAATTGATAAAACTAGTATAAATGACAATCGTTTCTTTCTTAACTCCATTTATCCAACTCCTCGTATAATAAGATTTGCAGACAATTTAAAGTGAGTCTGCTTAGTTCACTCATTGCTTATCAGCAGGCTATGAGATGCCCGTGATACAATAGCTGTAGGATAGCAGGGTCAAGTTCTACCAACTCCCGTTGAGC
>JAHDSB010000082.1 GCA_018433015.1 Clostridia bacterium
ATCGCTTTAGAAAGAATTACTAAGCTATTTGGGGCTATTTGTGTTTTTATAGAGAGAGATAAATTATTACGAAAATTTTTTATGTAAGGATTGTGTGTGTGGGATGTGTGAATTTATGGATAAGATGCCATTTTTAGCCGTGCTACTACAGTCTTTTCCTGAAAGTATTCTTTTATTTTCCTTAGGCTGTGCAGTTTGGGGGATGAAACTAAATTTCAAAAAAATAATACCTGCTGCTGCAATTTCTGCTCTTGTTTCTTGGGGTATAAGGGCTTTGCCCTTTCCCTTTGGTGTACATTCATTAATTGGTTTAATATTACTTACTATTTTATATTTATTTATCTTTAAGATGCCTGCAATTGAAGCAGTGGTTGCAACTTTTTTCTCTTTAGGTAGTTTATGCACTATAGAAGTAATAGCTCAACCACTTATTAATATCGTATTTAACATTGATAAATTTAGTGAATACTGGAATAGTACTTACCTTCGTATTGTTGCTTTTATCCCCGTATTAGTATTAATGACCTTGCTACTTCTTATAATGAAAAAGTTTGATTTTAATATTAAAAAATTTATTAAAGGGGAATTACGGGGGATAAAAAAACATGATATATAGTACTAACAAGATTCTAATAGCATTATTAATGGGACAAATTTTTGTTATTGGTTATATTGCATTATTATTACAGCATCACAATGTAATTAAGGGATATTACGTTTCTATAGTAGCAATATGTATTTCATTAAATTACGTGTTTAGTACATTAATTATGAGAAAGTTATTTCAGAATCAATATTTACAAAATACTGTAAAAGAAAAAGATTTAACGTTACAAAAAGCAGAAGGTTTGTTGAAGAATATTCGTATACAGCGTCATGATATCCTCAATCACATGCAAACTATTTATGCCTTAATGCAGATGGGAAAAGATGAACATGCTAAAAAATATATGAGCCAGTTATATTTAACTACGATCAATACTAATCAGATAGTTAGGTTGGATGATCCTGTAGTAGCTTCGTTCTTACAAAGTAAGCTGAACCAGGCTAATGTCAAAGGGATTGCTATGAATATTGAGGCCAATGCAAGTTTAAATAAATGTCCCGTAAAACCTAATTTTTTAATTTGCATATTTGGAAATTTGCTGGATAATGCCTTTGATGTCCTGGATAAAGTGGCGGAAGAAGAGAAACTGATAGATATAATTATTACTAAAGATGAGCTAAATTATATTATTAAAGTAGCTAATACGGGACCTTCAATTAGTTATGAAGTGATAGAAAACATGTTTACCTCGGGTTACTCTACTAAAGGTACCGGGCGTGGTTTTGGTTTAGCTCTGGTAAAAGAAACCGTTGATAATTATGGGGGAACGATTACAGTAGAGAAAAATCCCACTACTTTTATTATTAAATTTCCTCAACTAACAGGTGAGCAAAATGATTCATAATTTAGCAGTACGCTGTGCTGCATATATTGCAGCTAATCTTAGTATGGAAGTTAGCCAACAGGAAGTTGTAGCTTATGGCTTGGAAGTAATAATAGGAGGATTATTAAAACTTATTGCTTTAATAATTTTTTCCGTGTTTCTAGGTATAATACCTCAGCTGTGGACAGCTTATATTGTTTTGGCTTTCTTTCGATTATCTGCAGGAGGGCCTCACTGTTCTACATACTATGGATGTATGATATGGACTATTATTTCCCTGAGCTCCATTGGAGTTATAGCTAAATATATAACTGTAGATATTTTAGTACTTAATTTAATGTTCTATATAGCCATGATAATAGGGATAATTGAAGTTATTATTTTAGTACCTGCCGATACGGAAACTAAACCTATTACAAGGGCTGAAGATAGACGTAGAAATAAGTTATGGACATTGGCTGTATTTTTTGGTTATTTTTGTTTATGGCATGTTCTTGATTTGCCTAATAGTTTAAGGTTATCGGCTTGTTTGATCCTTTTGTTTCAACAATTTATGTTAACCCCTTGGGGATATAAAATGATGGCCCAGCTGGATAAGCTTCTCATATTTAGGCCATTACGTGAAGAGGAGGTGTAGTTATGAAAAGATTGTTGTTGGCTCTCACTGCTAATGCAGCAGCATTAATTGCTTTCTTTGGTATTGGTGCAGCTAGCTGGATTACTAATTATGAACCAGAAATGCCTGAATCTTTAAAAAGATAGGTTAAAGAGAAAGGATTTTTTTACCCTAAATAACCCATAATATTGAATTTATGGGTTATTTAACAAAGGAGAACTAACATTTCTAAACGGTTGCATATTTGGAGCTCTTGCTGTAGAATAGTTACAAATCATGCTACAACTGAATAATGATTTCTTCGGGGTTTGGTGTAATTCCATACCGGCGGTGATCTGCAAGATTATGCAGTAGTCCGCGAGCCGTAAGGCAGGATTCGGTGAGATTCCGAAACCGACAGTTAAAGTCTGGAGGGGAGAAGAAATAATGTTTAATCTGTTTTAGGGTTAATACTATTCCCGGAGGATATTTTTATCTTCCGGGTTTTTCTTTTTTCCAGTTTGCTGGTTGATTCAAGTATTAGTGTTTGGCAAGGAGAGATTTGATATGGAAAAGGAATATATGAAGTTAGCTTTGTCATTAGCTCAAAAAGCTCAGGGCCGTACTAGTCCCAATCCTCTAGTAGGAGCGGTGATAGTAAATAATGGAGAAATAGTAGGGACCGGGTACCATCGCAAAGCTGGTACTCCCCATGCGGAAGTTCATGCTTTACGGGAAGCCCAAGATAAAGCCCAAGGTGCTGACCTCTATGTAACTCTGGAACCTTGCAATCATCAGGGAAGGACTCCTCCTTGTACGGAAGCCCTAATTAAAGCTGGAATTAAACGGGTTTTTCTGGCCTTAAAAGATCCTAATCCCTTGGTCCGGGGCCAAGGGATTGAAAGATTACGTCAGCAGGGGATAGAAGTACACATCGGTATCTTAGCCCAAGAAGCACAGAAACAGAACGAAGTATATTTAAAATATATTCAAACTAAACTACCTTTTGTCGCTGTTAAAGCAGCTATGACTTTGGACGGAAAAATTGCAGCTCAAAAAGGAGTTCCTTTAGAGATTACGGGAGCCCCAGCAATATCCCACAGCCATATGCTGCGCAATATTTATGATGCTATCTTGGTGGGGATAGGTACAGTGAAAGCCGATGATCCTCGCCTTACCTGCCGCCTTCCTAAGCAGGAGGGGAGGGACCCGGTACGTATTATCGTAGACAGCAAACTCTCTATTAGAGAAGAGGCGCAAGTATTGACGGTAGACTCTTCTGCACCGACCCTTATTGCTGTTACTAATCAAGCACCGGAAAGTAAAATTAAGAGGCTGCAAGGCAAGGCAGAGGTGTTAGTAGTAAATGAAGGGAAACAAGTTGATTTACCAAGGATGATGGAAATCTTAGGCCAGCGGGGTATAACAAGTATCTTGGTAGAAGGAGGAAGCTTGATTAACGGAGCTTTTTTAAAAGAAAACTTAATTGATAAATATTATTTATATTTTGCACCCAAGATAATAGGGGGAGATCCGGGACCGGGTACTTTTGGAGGGGAAAAATCACCCCTAGCAGATAAAATTACAGAGCTGGTAGATATAGATTGGCAAAGTTTAGGTAAAGATCTGCTGTTAACTGGATATCCGCTTAGAAAGGAGGGAGACTAATGTTTACAGGAATTGTAGAAGATTTGGGACGAGTTAAATCCCTGGTAAAGGGAAAAAATTCAGCCCAACTCTCTCTTGTTTCTCCCCTTATTGTTTCCGATATAAAGCTAGGAGACAGTATAGCTGTTAATGGCGTCTGTCTTACTGTTACATCTTTCGATTATCAAAGTTTTACCGTAGATATAATGGCTGAAACCTTGGATAAGACGAATTTGGGAGCACTAAAAAAAGAAGATAGAGTGAATTTGGAACGGGCCCTGCGCCTAAGCGATCGCTTGGGAGGCCATCTTGTTAGCGGACACGTGGATGATTTGGGTACTATTACCGGCAAAGAAAAACAAGATATAGCCATAATAATTGAGGTTACTTTTAATCCTAGCTTAAATAAATATTTGGTTCCTAAAGGATCAGTAGCCCTTGATGGTACAAGTTTAACAATCGTAGCTGTAGATAAAAATAAGTTTACAGTTTCCTTAATTCCTCACACTAGGGGTCAAACAACTTTAGGGTTCAAAGATGTTGGTGATAAAGTCAATTTAGAGATGGATATTATAAGTAAATACTTAGAAAAGTTAGGTACAGGCGATAACAATGGGACTGGATATGAGCTGGGGAACACAAGCAAAATAGACCGCTCATTTTTAGCGGAAAGAGGATTTATTTAGGAGAAGGAGTGATTTAGTTATGGAAGAGAAAACACTATTTAATACCATAGAAGAGGCAGTAGAAGACATTAAACAGGGGAAGATGGTAATTGTAGTAGATGATGAAGACCGGGAAAATGAAGGGGATCTGGTTATTGCTGCCCAATTTGCTACTCCCGAAGCTGTTAACTTCATGGCTAAATATGGTAGGGGGCTAGTCTGCTTGCCCATCATTGGAAAAAGATTAGATGAATTAGATATTGCTCCCATGGTAATGAAAAATAGTGATAATTTAGGAACGGCTTTTACTGTATCCGTCGATGCCGGAGAGACCAAGACAGGCATATCTGCTTTCGAGAGGGCGGAGACTATTAAAAAAATATTACAACCTACCTGCAGTGCCCAAGAGTTAAGAAGGCCCGGGCATATCTTCCCTTTACGTTATATGGAAGGAGGCGTATTAAGGCGCAGTGGACATACAGAGGCTGCTGTAGATTTGGCCATATTGGCAGGACTTTATCCCGCCGGTGTAATTTGCGAGATAATGAATGAGGATGGAACGATGGCCCGTGTGCCTCAATTAAAAGAATTTGCCCGTAATCATAAGTTGAAAATAATTACTATCGCAGATCTTATCGAATATAGAAGGAAAAAAGAAAAATTAATTAATAAAGAAACTATAGTTGATTTACCTACTAAATATGGGCATTTTAAAGTCCATGCTTATACCAGCATATTAGATAATGATGTCCATTTAGCACTAGTTAAAGGGGATGTTGCAGGGAGTGAACCCGTCTTGGTTCGTGTCCATTCCGAGTGTTTAACAGGGGATGCTTTAGGTTCCTTGCGCTGTGATTGTGGGGATCAGTTAGCAAATGCCTTGTTAGCTATAGAAAAAGCAGGACGTGGGGTTTTGTTGTATATGCGCCAGGAAGGGCGGGGAATCGGACTATTAAATAAAATTAAGGCTTATCATTTACAGGATCAAGGCCTGGATACCGTGCAAGCTAATGAGTCCTTAGGATTCCCTGCTGACTTAAGGGACTATGGCGTGGGAGCGCAAATCTTAGTAGATTTAGGGATTAGAAATATAAGGCTTCTGACGAACAATCCCCGTAAAATAGCGGGCCTGCAAGGCTATGGGTTGACAGTAACAGAACGGGTACCTATTGAGATTTCCCCCGGTTCATATAATATTAAATATTTGCAAACCAAAAAAGAACGGTTAGGACATCTCTTAAACAAATAAAAATTCTATTTAGATAAAAGGAAGTGACTTAATGAGTAAAGTGTATGAAGGGAATTTGGTAGGAGCCGATATTAGGGTAGGTATTGTAGTTAGCAGGTTTAATGAATTTATTACTAGTAAGCTATTAAGCGGTGCCCTTGATGGGCTACAACGCCATGGTGTAGTGGAAAATAACATTGAGATAGCTTGGACACCGGGAGCTTATGAAATACCTTTGACAGCCAAAATGATGACTCAAAAGGGCTATGATGTAGTACTTTGCTTGGGGACGGTCATCAGAGGGGCTACACCTCATTTTGAGTATGTGTCGGCAGAAGTCGCCAAAGGTATTGCCCAAGTTAGCCTCTCCAGTGGTATTCCGGTAATTTTCGGTATTCTTACTACAGATAATATTGAACAGGCTATTGAAAGGGCAGGAACAAAAGCGGGCAATAAAGGATTTGAAGCTGCTATGGCGGGAATAGAAATGGTCAATCTTTTTAAAAATATTAAGGGATAATTAACAAAAGCCGGGTTTAACTTAGCCTGGCTTTTTGTAATAAGTATATTAATAATATTTTCTTCTAATTATATTGGAACAAAATCATATGTGGGGCGTCTAGTAATATAGGAGTAGTATATTTTTAGCTGCTATGTTTGGTATAGGGATGGTGTGCGTATGAATTATAAAACAAATATATTTGATATGGCATGTATAATCTTACTTATTTTCCTCATGCTTACTTTACCTATCTGGATAGATTATTTTATTAATATGTGAGTAAAAAATAATTTTTTGCAAATCATAAAGTTAGGTTAAAAGTGCAGTAGATAGGTGTTTTAGCAATACCGGATAAAATAAAGGAGTTAATAGAAAACATCGAGGTTCTGCGCAAAAAATTAGTGGAGATTGCCAGCGATAAAGGTATTGCCGATGAAAAAGTTTTGCAGGCCAGTAGAAGGCTGGATGAGGAGCTGAATAAATATTATCATCTACTTAAAGAGAGAGAAAAATAGTAGAAGCCGTCAATCTGACGGCTTTTCAGTTATTATATAAGAAAATTATGGAAATAAGGACTGAATACTAAGAACGTGTTGTTGGTCTAAAATTATCTAATACTCCTAATACTACATGAGCTAATCCGAAACCTGCTACCCCTGCTCCCAAGTTACCGCCTAATAGTGCACCAACCCCTGTTACTGCAGCACCTACACCCGTGACGATATAACTAGTTGTGTTTTTCTTATTCATTTACTCACCTCCTACTGTTATTATTGCTTGGAAAAGTACTATTATGTAAACAGACACAATAAAAAAATATTCAAATAATATTAGATAATAGTATTTGGATATTTTATAATAATAATAATGTCGAATATATTATTAACAGGAGGGTTATATGGGAAATTTAACTTATGAAGATATCTTTGGAAAGCTAGTAAAATCTGCATATAAAGGCTATTTATCTAAAGAAATGACCCGTTTAAATCCCCAAAGTGATGAGACTCTGGCCCGTTACATAGAATCTGCAGCAGGGCAGGGGGATAAAAAGACAATAATAAATAAAGTTAAAGATTGTCCCCCTATTCCCGAAGGAGAAGAATGTAAATGTCAGGTTGCTTGTCTTTTTGATGCTATAGTAAAGGATGAAAAAGGCAATGTGGTAATAAAGACTGATGCTTGTACAAGCTGTGGTCAGTGTGTTAAGGTATGTTCCCATGATGCTTTAATTGATAAAAAGGAGTTCATCCCTTTAGTTGAACTCTTAAAAAATAAAAAAACACCTGTATTTGCCATTGTAGCCCCTGCTTTTGTCAATCAGTTTGGTAAAAATGTAACTTCAGGAAAGTTGCGGGCCGCATTAAAAAAATTAGGGTTTTATGGCATGGTGGAAGTAGCCCTCTTTGCGGATATGCTTACTTTAAAAGAAGCATTGGAATTTGATCTTCATGTTCAAAAAGAAGGAGATTTTGTCCTTACAAGTTGCTGTTGCCCCATGTGGGTGGCTATGATTAAAAAAGTATATAACAAGCTAATCGAACATGTATCACCTTCTGTATCTCCTATGGTTGCCTGTGGAAGGGGTGTAAAAAAATTACATCCTGAGGCTAAAGTTGTTTTTATTGGTCCCTGTATTGCTAAAAAGGCCGAGGCTAAGGAACAGGATGTAAAGGATGCAGTAGATGCCGTATTAACCTTTCAAGAACTACAACAAATCTTTACAGCAGTGGAGATTAACCCGGAAGAAATGGCAGAGGATGAAAGTGAACATTCATCTACCGCCGGTAGGATATATGCTCGTACAGGTGGTGTTAGCGAAGCAGTAGCAGCTACATTACAGCGAATTAGACCTGAAAGAACTATTAACATTAAAGCCGTGCAAGCTGATGGAATTAGGGAATGTAAAAAAATGTTGCAAGAAGCTTTGGAAGGTAATATAAATGCTAACTTTTATGAAGGTATGGGTTGTGAAGGAGGGTGTGTAGGAGGACCCAAGGCCCTTATAGATCGAAAAGAAGCAGCAGTAAAAGTAAATGAATATGGTGACAGTGCTTTAAGCAAGACTCCGGCAGATAATAAATATGTACTGGAGTTATTGAAACAGTTGGGATTTAAAGAGATAGATGAGTTGTTAGAAGGAAGAAAATCAAATATGTTTAAAAGAGATTTCAAATAAGCAATTAAATTAAAAAGATGAGACTTTCCTTTCGTGGAAAATCTCATCTTTTTTGTTGAGATTATTTAGCTGATATTTAAATATGTCGATTTTTCCCTAAAAAGAACAGAGCCATTGTTCCGGGCCCGGAATGGGAACCAATAACAGGTCCGATACAATTAATAATAACATCTTTGAAAGAAAAGTCTTTAAGTAAAATATTCTTCAGGTGTTCAGCGTCCTGCAAGCAATCACCATGACTTATGGCAATTACTTGTTCCTCAGGGTTAACTATTCTTTCACTGAGGTTTTCTGCCAGGCTTCTCAGAGATTTTTTGCGACCTTGGACTTTTGCTACAGGAATGAGTCGTCCTTCATCATCAACATGAAGAATAGGTTTAATGTTAAGAATATTACCTACAAAAGCAGTAGTGCTGGATATTCTTCCCCCTCTTCTTAAATGATCTAGGGAATCTACTGTAAACCAGTGGTTCATTTTTAGTTTATTTTCTTCTAGCCAGGTTACGATTTCATCTTTTGAACAGCCTTTATTTAACATATCAAAAGCATAATAAGCCAAGAGACCTTCCCCTAGTGAAGCACTCCTGCTGTCAATGATAGTAATATCAGCATCACTATATTTTTCCAACACCATATTTTTGGCGATATTTGCTGTGTTATAGCATCCGCTTAAGGCAGAAGAAAAGCAGAGATATATAACTTCTTTTCCTTCTTGGGCGTATTTAGTAAATACATCAATATAGTCTTGTAACTTTGCTTGAGAAGTTGTAGGCATTTCTCCTACCCTTACAGCTTCATAGAATTCATGATAATCGTATGATTTGCCGAAATCGTCTTTATAGTCGCGACCTTGAAAATGATAGATTACCCCAAAAGAGGTAATACCATGCTCCTCAACATATTTTAAGGGAAGGTCACTGCATGAATCAATTAATATAATGGGTTTCATAGTTGGCAACTCCTAATCATTTTTTCTCACATTCCTATGTTAACAAGAATGGTGTTTTGTATCAATACACTAAACGGTTTTACTGAAAATATTTTCCTTTTTATTTATAGGGAAGAAGAGAGAACCGTGTAGTACATACACCAAAGTTTTTGCTGTGAATAAACTAACTTACGAAATGAGGGTGTTATAAAACAAGGTAGCGGTCAGTAACTGGAGGTGGGTTAAAACTTGCTGCCGCTCCAACGTCGATGTTTCGTGAGGAGGGAAAGTTTAATGAAAAAGATTAGTTTGCTTATCATATTTGTTATGCTCATGAGTCTTGTGGCAGTAAGTACAGTAGGTTGTGGGGAGCAAGAGTTAACAAAAGTACGTCTAAATGAAGTTACCCATTCAATATTTTATGCGCCTATGTATGCCGCTTTAAATTTGGGTTTCTTTGAACAAGAAGGTTTAGAGGTAGAATTGACCAACGGAGCAGGGGCCGACAAAGTTATGACGGCAGTATTAGCCGATCAGGCAGATATAGGTTTTATGGGACCGGAAGCATCAATTTATGTATTTAATGAAGGTAAAGAAGATTATGTAATTAACTTTGCCCAATTAACCCAAAGAGATGGATCTTTCTTAGTAGCCCGTGAGCCTGACCCGGAATTTACTTGGGAAAAATTAAGAGGTAAAACAATTATTGGCGGGAGAAAAGGCGGAGTACCTGAAATGACCTTAGAATATGTTCTCAAAGAAAAAGGTCTGGAACCCGGTAAGGATGTAACAGTTTTAACAAATATCCAATTTGCTTTGATGGCGGGAGCTTTTACCGGTGGTACCGGTGACTATGTTACCTTATTTGAACCTGTAGCTGCTGCCTTAGAACAAGAAAGTAAAGGATATGTGGTAGCATCGGTAGGAAAAGAAGGTGGAGAAATACCTTATACAGCTTTTTGCGCTAAGAAGAGTTACATAGAAGAAAACCCAGAGATAATTGAAAAATTTACAAAAGCTGTAGCTTTAGGACAAAAATGGGTTGCAACCCATAGCCCTCAAGAGATAGCTGAAGTACTTAAACCATCTTTCCCGGATAGTGATTTAGAAATACTAGCTAAAGTAGTGGAAAGATATAATGAACAAGATACCTGGTGTACCACACCTTATTTTAAAAAGGCAGGTTTTGAGCGGCTGCAGGATGTTATTGAGGAAGCGGGTCAATTAACTAAACGTGCACCTTTTGAAAAGCTGGTAACCAACGAATTTGCTGAAAAAGTTGTGATCGAATAGAAGGCATAACAAAAGGAGGGGGGGTATGGTGGAACTCAGCAATATCGTAGAAGTAAAGAATATTTCCGTTAATTACCATACTTTAACAGGAGAAACCGTTGCTATCAAAGATCTATCTTTAGTAGTTGTAAAAGGAGAATTTGTGAGTATTATAGGACCAAGTGGCTGTGGGAAGTCAACCCTTTTATCGGTGCTAGGTGGGTTAGTGCAGCCATCAAAAGGAGAAGTTTTCATTAAAGGTGAATCAGTAAAGGGAACTAACCCTATAGTTGGTTATATGCCCCAAAGGGATCAGTTATTTCCTTGGCGAAATATTCTACAAAATGTTCTCTTGGGTTTAGAAGTGCAAAAAAAACTAACGAAAGAAACCCGCCAAAAGGCCATAGAGTTATTAGAAAAATACGGTTTAGGGGAATTCCTTCACTATTATCCTTATCAACTATCGGGAGGCATGCGCCAGAGAGTGGCTTTGATTCGCACCTTAGCCATAGATCCGGAAATATTGCTTTTGGATGAACCTTTTTCTGCTTTGGATTATCAGACCAGGTTAGCCGTATCCGATGAGGTCAGAACAATTATCTACAATGAAAATAAAACCAGTATCCTTGTTACCCATGACATTGCGGAAGGAATTTCCATGTCTGATAGAATAGCTGTTTTGACTAGTAGACCTGCAGAAATAAAGAATATTCATGATATAAAGCTGAGCTGTGAGGAAATTTCTCCTATCAAAAAGCGGGAAGCTCCTGAGTTCCGACATTATTTTAATCGCATATGGAAGGAGCTGGATATTAAATGAGGGAGAAAGTTCAAGCTGTTTCCCAGGAACATCAACTTTATTTAAATAAAGTCAAACAGGAAAGCATCAGAGTACTAGCAACCAGGGTAGCAATTTTATTAATATTTGTTGTAGGATGGGAATTTATGGGGCGTACCGGTATCATCGACCCGTTCATTACCAGCCAGCCCTCACGTATTTGGCATACACTAGTTAATCTCTATGCAGAAGGGGTTCTGTTTAAACATATAGGCTATACACTTTTGGAAACAGTATTAGGTTTTATTTCCGGCACCATGCTAGGAACCTTTATGGCAATTGTATTATGGTGGTCTCCCTTTATTTCCAGAGTATTAGATCCCTATTTGGTGGTATTAAATGCCTTACCTAAAATTGCCCTAGGTCCTATCCTGATAGTGTGGATAGGTAATGGACCCCCGGCTATAATTACTATGGCTCTATTAGTATCTCTTATTGTGACAATTATCACTGTTTACACAGGATTTAGTCAGGTAGATATGGATAAGATTAGACTATTACAAAGTTTTGGAGCTACCAAGTGGCAGATTTTAAGATTAGTTATTTTACCTGCCAGTATTCCTACCATAATTTCCGCTTTAAAAATAAATGTAGGCTTGGCCTGGGTAGGTGTAATTGTTGGAGAATTTCTCGTATCACGAGCAGGACTGGGTTATCTTATTGTATACGGAGGTCAGGTGTTCAGACTCGATTTAGTAATGGCCAGTGTTATAGTTCTAGCTATCTTAGCTGCCATTATGTATCAAGGAGTTCTTTATTTGGAAAAACATATTGCCAAGTGGCAGTAGGAATTAACCGTGTTATCAAGTCGCTGTTTAGCGACTTTTTTTGTGCACAAACTGCCCGGGAACGTTGCCTTGTAATGTAGAAAAATAGCAAAAATGCTCAAAAAATAGGAAAATATGAAGGAAATATATGTTAATTTTAGTCTAGGAAAATACAGTTAGATGTTGTAGTATATAAAGTGTAGACTAGTTTAAAATATTTAGAAAAAACAAAAGATAATTTAAAATTCGCAAAAATAGATAGAATATCTTCCCCAGATAGGTATAGAATTTAATATGATAACTCATCAAGTTTCTTCCTAACTCTGAAGACGGAAAATTATGAAACAGTATTTTGAATAAATGATTACCCTCAAAGTTGCTTAAAGAAGGTGATCAAATGCTAAACTATGTTATTTTCTTAAGTGCGTCATATTTAATCGGGTCCCTCTCTCCGTCCTATTTAATTTGTAAATATTACTATGCTGTAGATATACGCTGTTATGGTAGCAATAATCCCGGAAGCACAAATGTATTAAGAGTTGTCGGCCCTAAAGCTGCCTTAGTTGTGTTTTTATTGGATCTATTAAAAGGATTAATAGTTGTGGCCCTGGCTAAACTTTGGGGTGGAAACATTCTCCCTTTATTGTGTGGTATAGCAGTTGTTATAGGGCATAATTGGTCCATATTTCTTAAATTTAAAGGTGGGAAAGGTATAGCCACAAGTCTTGGTGTTATTCTTGGTGTCGCCCCGGCCATCACCCCCTTTGTTTTTTTGGTTGGTATAGCAATGATATTTTTATTTCGTTATGTGTCGCTGGGGTCTATTACTGCAGCAATTTCTTTACCAGTATTGCTTTACTTATTTGATTATTCTGGGGAATATTTACTTTTTGGGCTAGCGCTAACGGGAATGTCACTTTATCGTCATAGAACAAATATCAAAAGATTACTAAAAGGAACAGAAAGTAAAATAGGTCAAAAAGCGAAGTACCAGTAAACATTGATAGAAATTACCAAGAAAAACTTAGTGGGCAAGGGGATTGGGTAAATATTACCAAGGTCGATGGAAGGAAAGCTATTAATATATGGATTAGCTATTGGCATGATTTTTGCTAATAATATTTAGCAAATGACAGGGAGTGATTTAGTTGGGGGGAGTTTTACAGGACCTTAAAAAGTATCCTGTTATAGCAGCAATTCGCGATCTTGAAAAAGTTGATCTGGCTTTAGAACATACTATTCAATGTATTTTTCTACTGACGGGAACCATATGTGATGTTAAATATGTGGTAAAGCACATTAAAAGAGCAGGTAAGAGAGCCTTTATACATATTGATTTATTAGAGGGTGTTAGTAAAGACAGCATGGGTATTAGATACGTCTCTCAAGAAATAAAACCTGATGGGATAATAACTACCAGAGGTAACTTAGTTAGTAGTGCTAAAAGTGAAGGGATTTTTACTATTCAAAGGGTGTTTATATTAGATAGCTTAGCTAAAGATAGTGCAGATAAATCTATTAAACAGGTTGATCCCGATGCAGTGGAAGTATTACCGGGAGCCATACCTAAAATAATAAGAAAAATACATAATGATGTTAGAAAACCCCTAATTGCCGGGGGACTTATAGAAAATATGAATGAAGTGCAAGCGGCTATAAATGCAGGAGCCTTAGCTGTGTCCGTTAGCAATGAAAAATTATGGGAACTGAATAACATGGAAAAGAGGGCTTGGAGATGAGGAGAAGGTCCTCCCATGGTGATAGTTTATCTATTGCCGTGGGAGGATTTTTGAATTCAATAAATTCTAGTGGGGTTAAAAAATTTTGCCGATAAAGTTCTGGGAAGGAGGTGATTATCAAAAGGTTTTATAATGCTTTGGGACTAATAAGAAAAATATGCATGGAGGTGAAATCATGAAACAGTTAGGCTCAATTATTGGTTATGCAATAGCGGGTATTTTTGTAATGTGCGTGTGGGGTGTTTTCGCAAACAAATATGGAATTGGTGGCGGATGGTTTGCAGGATTTTGTATAATTTCTATTAATTGGTTTATCAATCACTATATTGGTATTATTGATAACCAAGGTGCGACTGTGGATATGGCCCTAGGCATTGGTATTGCCGGAACAATGCGGGATGTATTTGTTATTGGTGGTCAGGCAGGTGTGGAATCTCTCCCAACTTTAGTAGTAGTATGTATTGGTGGTGCTTTAGGAGGTTTAACTGCTGCTGCTTTAACAAAATATTTGAATGAAAAGAAAGTTGCCGAAGCTTCCAAAGATGTAGCGGCTTAAGACATAGTTTGAAAGGAGGTATGTGTTTATGACAGCTCAAATGATTATTGGGACCCTTGCTGGAGCGTTTATATTTCCATTCTTTATTTGTATGGCGTGGGGTAGACTAGTTGACGACTTTGGCCCTGCAGGCGGTTGGTTAGCTGCTGGTTTTATAGTAGGTACATGTTGGGCACTTAATCATGGTGTTGGTCTAATTTACCAATCCGGACCAGCATGGATTGATATGGCCTGGGCTGCAGGCATTGGTATTTTAGTTAATGGATTAGTATCAGGGGCTAATTTTGGAAAAACTTTTCCCAGCATTATAAATGCGATATTAGGCGGTATTTTAGGTGGATTCATCCTAGCCTGTTTATTTACTTACAATCCTCCCTGGTAAGAAAATACACTGAAAATAAAGAGTATTGAGATTTTTAAATAAAAAAGGGAGGTATAGATAATGGCCAAATATATTATGGCTTTGGATCAGGGTACTACTAGTTCAAGGGCAATTATTTTTGATGAAAAAGGTTTAATAAAAAGTGTAGCTAATAAAGAGTTTCAACAAATCTATCCTAAACCGGGTTGGGTTGAGCATGATCCTATGGAAATTTGGTCTTCCCAGATAGGAGTGGCCCGAGAAGTATTAGCTAAACTAAGTGTTTCTCCGGAAGATATAGCTGCCATAGGCATCACAAATCAAAGAGAAACTACTATAGTTTGGGATAAAAATACAGGAAAACCGGTTTATAATGCTATTGTATGGCAGTGCAGAAGAACAGCCCCCATTTGTGATGAATTAAAAGCAAAGGGCTTAGCAGATACAATTCAAAAGAAGACGGGTCTGGTAGTTGATGCTTACTTTTCTGGTACAAAGATTAAATGGATTTTAGATAATGTGGAAGGTGTCAGGGAAAGAGCTGAAAAAGGAGAAGTACTTTTCGGTAATGTTGATACCTGGTTAATTTGGAATTTAACAGGCGGTAAAGTGCATGTAACTGATTATAGTAATGCCTCCCGTACAATGCTGTTTAATATACATAAACTTGATTGGGACGAAGAAATTCTGAAAGAATTGGATATTCCCAGAATTATGCTGCCTAAACCCATGCCTTCAAGTGCTATCTATGGTAAGACAGATGAAGCTGCATTTGGTGCAGAAGTTCCTATCGCAGGAGATGCCGGTGATCAGCAGGCTGCATTATTTGGGCAGGCTTGCTATAGTGCAGGTATGGCTAAAAATACTTATGGCACAGGCTGCTTTATGTTGATGAACACCGGGGAAAAAGCAGTAGAATCAAATAGTGGTCTGCTCACAACCATTGCTTGGGGAGTAGATGGAAAAGTAGAATATGCTCTGGAAGGCAGTATCTTTATTGCCGGTGCAGTTGTGCAATGGTTAAGGGATGAGTTGAGAATCCTTGATAATTCAGCCCAAAGTGAAGAATTAGCTACTAAGGTTACTGATAACAATGGTGTTTATTTAGTACCTGCCTTTGTAGGTTTGGGAGCACCATATTGGGATATGTATGCTAGAGGTACAATAGTAGGCTTGACCAGAGGGGCTAAGAGAGAACATATAGTTAGGGCTGCGTTAGAATCTATTACATATCAGACAAGGGATGTATTGGAAGCCATGCAGAAAGATTCAGGCATTACTCTCACCAACTTAAAAGTTGATGGTGGAGCGGTTGCTAATAATTTCTTAATGCAATTCCAGTCCGACATCTTAGGAGTCCCTGTTTCCCGTCCCAAAGTAATTGAAACAACAGCCTTAGGTGCTGCTTACTTAGCTGGTTTGGCAGTAGGGTATTGGAAAGATAAAGAAGAAATCTCTGCAAAATGGCAAATTGATAATATCTTTAAACCTGGTATGGATGAAGAAGAAAGAGATAGGCTTTATGCTGGTTGGAAAAAAGCAGTTAAAAGATCTTTAGATTGGGAAAAAGAGTAATAATCAACCTATAAGTAAATATAGTTTCAAGTTGTGGTGGAGACGAGGAGAACCACACCTTTAGAAAACAAAGGTGTGGTTCTGTTTTTTTTTAGCCAAGTCCTATCAGCCTGGAAGAAGGGAGGAAAATAATGGATGATGTCATTATTATTGGAGGCGGCGTTGTAGGTTGTATGATTGCCAGGGAATTATCTAAATATAATTTAGCTATTACTCTTGTAGAGAAGAATGAAGATGTAGCCTGTGGGACTAGTAAAGCCAATAGTGCAGTTATTCATGCGGGATTTGATGCTAAACCGGGAACTCTGAAAGCCAAATTAAATGTTAGAGGCAATACATTCTTTCCGGCCTTGTGTGAAGAATTAGACGTGCCTTTTAAAAATAACGGTTCTCTTGTCTTAGCTTTTGATGATGAAGAGATAAATACTGTGGGCGAACTAATGGAGAGAGGTAAAACTAATGGTGTGCCGGGCTTAGATTATTGGGATACTGACAAGATTTTGGAAGTTGAGCCTTATCTCAAGAAAACAGTGCGTAGAGCTCTTTATGCTCCTACTGCCGGTATTATTTGTCCTTATGAGTTTACTATTGCTTTAGCAGAAAATTCTTATCAAAATGGAGTGAAATACTTGTTTGAGGCCCCGGTAACCGGGGTGGAGAAGATCACGGATGAGAACTTAGTGGTTAGAACAAGTAAGGGTGATTTACAAGGAAAGTATGTCATAAATGCGGCAGGCTTATTTGCCGATGAAATATCTAAGTTAGCAGGTGCGGAAGAATATCAAATAATCCCTCGAAAAGGCGAGTATTTGATATTTGATAAGGAGTATGGTTATTTAGCCCAGATGGTGTTATTCCCTACCCCCTCTAAAATATCTAAAGGTATTCTTGTTTGTCCCACAGTAGACGGTAATGTTTTTATAGGGCCTAATTCCAATAACATTGATGATAAGACGGATGTTAGTGTACAGAGAGAAGGAATAGAAGAAATAATTAGTGGTGGGAAAAAAATAGTGCCCGATTTACCCTTGAAAAATATTATTACATCATTTGCCGGTTTACGGGCTTCTTCAACTAAGGGTGACTTTATTATTGAGGCATCTCAGAAGGTAAAAGGCTTTATTAATGTGGGAGGAATAGAATCTCCCGGTTTTACTTCATCACCGGCTATAGCAGAAATGATAGTAGAAATTTTGATAAATGAAGGTCTTAAATTAGAAAAGAAAAATAATTTTATACCCCACAGGCCAAGAAAATACAGATTTAGAGAAATGGATAATGAGGCCAGGGAAAAGTTAATAAAACAAAATCCTGATTTTGGTCATGTGATTTGTCGATGTGAAACTGTAACAAAAGGTGAGATAGTAGATGCTATCAGAAGGCCCTTAGGCGCTAGAAGTATTGATGGAATTAAAAGAAGAACGCGGGCAGGCATGGGCAGATGCCAGGGCGGATTTTGTTCACCCAAAGTGTTAGCTATTTTGGCAGAAGAGTTGAAAGTTAAGCCAACTGTAATAAGAAAGGCTAACGGAGGTTCGGAAGTCCTTTTAGGAAAAATAAAGGAATATCTTTAGTGGGGGGGTGAAAATATGATTTACAAGGAGCTAGTTGTCATTGGAGGAGGACCGGCCGGCCTTTCGGCAGCGATTCAAGCCTATGAAGAAGGTGTCCAAGATATCTTATTAATTGAAAGAGATTTTGAACTGGGAGGCATTCTCAAGCAGTGTATTCATAATGGTTTTGGGTTACACATTTTCCAAGAGGAATTGACAGGCCCTGAATATGCGGAAAGATTTATTAAGGAACTAAAGAAAATGAATATTGAGGTAATTCTTGACACTATGGTGTTGGAGATAACTAATGAAAAGAAAATTATTGCAGTGAATAAAGAGTTAGGGATCTTAAATATTCAAACCCAAGCTATTATTTTGGCCATGGGCTGCAGGGAGAGGACAAGAGGTGCTTTAAATATTCCTGGTTTCCGGCCTGCAGGGATTTTTACGGCAGGGACAGCACAGAGATTTGTAAATATAGAAGGTTATATGCCGGGTAAAGACATAGTTATTTTAGGATCCGGAGATATAGGCTTGATAATGGCTAGACGCTTTACTTTAGAAGGGGCTAAGGTACGTTGTGTTGTAGAATTGATGCCTTATTCTAATGGGTTAACGAGAAATGTAGTTCAGTGTTTAGAGGATTATGACATACCCCTATATTTAAGACATACCGTTATAGAAATACATGGTAAGGATAGATTAGAAGGCGTTACTGTTGCTGAAGTTGACGATAATAATCTCCCTATTTTAGCTACTGCTACTTATATCCCTTGCGATACTTTACTTTTATCTGTAGGTTTAATTCCCGAAAATGAGCTCTCCAAACTGGCTGAGGTTAAGCTTGATGATAGAACGGGTGGCCCTATAGTAAATCAAAGAATGGAAACATCCACCCAGGGGATATTTGCTTGTGGAAATGTTTTGCATGTTCATGATTTAGTAGATTTTGTCACTCAAGAAGCACGACTAGCAGGGAAAGGAGCTGCAGATTATTTAAGTAAGGGGAAAGTAGACAATTATGCCGATGCTATACCGGTTCGTGTTCTAAAAGGTGTGAGATATATTGTGCCCCAGTATTTCCAAGGCAAGGAAATGCTAAATGGTAGACAAGAACTGTTTATGCGTAGTGTAAAACCAATGGATAAGGCCAAGCTCATAATAGATTCTGATAAGGGAGTAATTAAGACCAAAACTTTGAACTATGTTAAACCTAGTGAGATGATCAATGTGGCCCTTCAAAAAGAGGAGCTTTGTCAGGCCAATCCTAATTATCTGGAGATATCTCTACAAGAAGTGGGTGATAGGTCATGACAGAAGAAAAGTTTGTAACCTGTATAGTCTGCCCTAAAGGCTGTAGGATTAAAGTTATATTAGATGAGGGAGATATATTAGATATCTTAAATTATGGTTGTAAGAGAGGGGTAGAATACGCCCGGGAAGAAGTAATGGCGCCTAAAAGAATTTTAACAACCACCGTTGCCGTGCAAGGACAAAATATACAAATGTTGCCAGTGAAAACAGAAGATGCTATACCGAAAGAGCTTTTAAAAGTAGCTATGCATGAAACGAAAGATTTATCTGTAGAACCGCCCATAAAGATCGGTGATGTCATCTGGCCTAATATTGCAGGCACTGGAGTTAATATAATTGCAACTCGTACACTGGATGCTAATGTTTAATTATTTAGATAAGAGGTGGGGGCCTTGGTACAAAAAATAATAGCAAAAACTATAGATGACTTGGAAAATACCTGGGGTAACCTCTCCATTCGTAATAATTTTGGGAGAACAGTATTTTCTACCGATTATCTAGCAAATATCCTTGGTAAAGAACATTGGCAAAATAATGAAAAACAGGATATAATTGATATAGTGAATAAACTTAGCTTTTATGAGGCCGTAGTTATTATAGGTTTTGACAAAATGGATTTGATAGGCAGGAGAATAAACGAAATAATCCCTGACATTGAAAAAGAAGCTACACAAATATTCAGAACTAGGAATACTGGATTTGAGGTTAAGAAAGATGATAACCAGTATAGTCAGGCGAGACTATTAGATGAAGCTTTTGAGGATCTGATTGGTGATAGCTATAATTTTAGAAATGCGTTGATGGTTGCAGCAAAAGCCGCAGAAACAAAATCTACTGTCCTTATTAGAGGCGAAAGTGGTACAGGTAAGGAATTAGTTGCTAAAGCTATACATATGGCCAGCAAAAGAAAAAATAAGCCCTTTATAAGTATAAATTGTCCTGCCATACCGGAAAATTTAATGGAAAGTGAACTCTTTGGGCATGAAAAAGGGTCCTTTACAGGGGCTATTTATCAAAAAATTGGTAAAATTGAATTAGCTCATGAAGGAACCATCCTCTTAGATGAAATAGGGGATTTAGACAAAAACATGCAGGCTAAAATTTTACGCTTTCTGCAAGAAAAAGAATTTGAAAGGGTGGGTGGGACCCAGACCATAAAAGTCGATGTCAGAATTATTGCTGCCACCAATAGGAATCTTGAAGAATTAGTGCAAAAAGGAGAATTTAGAGAGGATCTATATTATCGCTTAAATGTGGTACCAATAAACCTCCCCGGTTTACGGGAAAGAAAACAAGATATACCGGAGCTTGTACAACATTTCGTAAAAAAACTAGGCCTGGAAACAGGCAAACATAAGAAAGGGGTTTCTAGTGAAGCTCTACAATCCTTAATTAGGTATGAGTGGCCGGGAAATATTAGAGAGCTAGAAAATGTGATTGAAAGAGCAATCAATCTTTCTGAACACGATATTATAGGTATTCATGATATTCCCAGCAATATCACGGGGAAAAAGAGGAAAGCTCAATCCTTAATTAATTTAAAGGAAGATGGAAGTTTAGCTTCTTTTGATGAATACGATAAAGAGATTATTAGGCAAGCTTTAGAAAAACATAAGAGCTTTAATGGTGCTGGGAAAGCCTTGGGGATAACCCATAAGACAGTAGCAGCTAAAGCAAGAAAGTTTGGACTAATCCCCTGAGAAATTTCCTAATAATATTATAGGAGGGATTTAGGTGAAAAAACTGATTAATAACCCTGATTTTGTTGTGGAGGAAATGTTGGCAGGATTTGAAGCAGCTTACCCGGAGTATATTCGCAAGCTGCCTTTTCACAATGTGGTAGTTAGAAAAGCTGCCCCAACCAAGGGAAAAGTTGCTTTAGTCAGTGGAGGAGGTAGTGGACACGAACCTTCCCATGGTGGTTTTGTTGGGAAGGGTATGCTTGATGCGGCCGTTGCGGGGGCAGTATTTACTTCACCCACCCCAGATCAAATACTCGAAGCTATTAAAGAGGTAGGGACAGAAGAAGGGGTCCTACTAGTTATTAAGAATTATACGGGCGATGTGATGAATTTTGAGATGGCGGGAGAAATGGCCCAATTAGAAAATATTAAAGTAGCTAGCGTAGTTATAAATGATGATGTGGCTGTAGAGGATAGTACTTGGACTACTGGTAGAAGAGGAATAGCCGGTACCGTCTTTGTACATAAGATAGCCGGAGCTAAGGCAGAAGCAGGAGGAACCTTAGAAGAAGTTAAAGAAGTAGCAGAAAAAGTTATCGCTAATACCAGAAGCATGGGAATGGCTCTAACACCATGCATAGTACCGGCAGCAGGAAAGCCTACATTTACTTTGGATGAAAATGAAATGGAAATTGGAATGGGAATCCATGGTGAACCCGGTACCCATAGAGATGCTATCAAAACTGCTGATGAAATAACGGAACATTTGCTATCTAAAGTATTAGCTGATATGTCTTTAGCTGACGGGGAAGAGGTAGCAGTTATGGTTAATGGATTGGGATCAACCCCCTTAATGGAGCTATTTATTGTTAATAGAAAAGTGAAAGAGATCCTTACAGAAAAAGGTATCAACATATATAAAACTTTTGTGGGTGAATATATGACTTCTTTAGAAATGGCAGGTTGTTCAATTACACTACTGAAACTTAATGCAGAATTAAAAGAGCTGTTAGATGCACCTGCAGATACACCGGCTTTTAAAATCATTTAATAAAGGGGATTAGAATATGTTATCAGCGTCAGATGTAATTTATGTTTTAGAAAAAATGGGTACTGTTATCGCGGAAAATAAAGAATATTTGACTGAGCTTGATTCCGCTATTGGTGATGCTGACCACGGGATAAATATGACCAAGGGATTTGACGCGGTAAAGAGCAAGCTGGAGGATATTAAACAAAAAAATATTGATAATATAGGGGAAATTTTAAAAATTACAGGTATGACTCTAGTATCTACAGTAGGAGGAGCTGCAGGGCCCCTTTATGGTACAGCTTTTATGAAAGCTGCCTTAGCAGTAATGGGTAAAACAGAAGTGGATATTAGGGACTTTCAGAATATCATGGAGGGTGCTCTTGCTGGTGTGAAAATGCGGGGAAAGGCAGAAATAAGTGATAAGACGATGGTTGATGCCTTAGAACCGGCAGTTAATATCTTACGGGAATCAAAGGATAAAGAGCTTAATGAAATAGAGCTTTTAAATAATGTTCGGCTTGCTGCTTTACAGGGTATGGAATACACGAAAGGTATTCAGGCTCGTAAAGGAAGGGCCAGTTATTTGGGAGCTAGAAGTATTGGACATCAAGATCCGGGGGCAACCTCCAGTTATCTTTTACTAAATACTATTTACCAAACTGTTGAAGAAATAAAAGGGAAAGATATAAATGGAGGTTAAAAATGGTTGGTTTAGTTGTTGTATCTCACAGTCCTAAAATTGTGGAAGGAATTAAAGATTTGGCTTTGCAGATGATCCCTGAAGAAATTCCCCTAGCTCTTTCCGGAGGTACAAGTGACGGACGGTTAGGAACGGATTTTCAAAGGATTTTAACAGCCATTAATCAAGTATATTCCGAAGATGGTGTTTTGATTTTGTATGATCTAGGCAGTGCTTTAATGAGTGCAGAAATGGCAAAAGAAAGTTTACCTCCGGAAAAACAACAAAATATTTCCATACTAAAGGTTCCTATCGTAGAAGGGGCTGTTACTGCGGCAGTTGAAATTAGCTTAGGTAAAGACATGAATTCTATTATAAATGCTTTCAAGGAAGCAGGCCTGGAAAAGAGCTTTTAAATAAGGTGAGATAATGCGTAAAACAAAAATAATTTGTACAATCGGCCCAGCCAGTGAAAAAGTAGAGACTTTAAAAGAGTTGCTCATGTCCGGGATGAATGTAGCCCGCTTGAACATGTCTCACGGCAGTCATGAGGAACATCAGAAGCGTATATATAACATAAGGAAGGCATCAGCTGAAACAGGAATTCCAGTAGCTATTATGGTAGATACCAAAGGTCCCGAGATTAGAATAGGGCTAATTGACAAAGAAAAAATATCTTTAAAAAGACATGAAGAGCTTACCCTTACTACGCAAGAGATAATAGGAACAAAAGGGCGTATTCCCGTTAATTATCAAAATTTAGCATGTGATTTAGAAGCCGGTGATCAGATCCTTTTAGATGATGGCCTGATTTCTCTACTAGTTAAGAAGATAGAAGATACAGAAATTTTATGTCTAGTGGAAAATGAGGGGGATTTAAAAAGCAGGAAAAAAGTAAATGTACCGGGAAAGATTTTGAATTTACCGGCGTTAACATCCCAGGATATTGCTGATATCACCTTTGCAGTTAAAGAGGAGGTAGACTTCATTGCAGCTTCTTTCATTCGCGCTGCTGCTGATGTATTAGGGATACGCAAGGTTTTAGAAGATTTAAAATCGGAGATTAGTATAATTTCTAAAATAGAAAATTACCACGGTATAATAAATCTACAAGAAATAATTAAAGTATCTGAGGGGATCATGGTAGCCCGCGGAGATTTGGGAGTAGAGATACCTGCGGAAGATGTCCCCTTAGTACAAAAAGAACTTATTGAAGCTTGCAACTTAGCAGGCAAACCTGTTATAACAGCAACCCAAATGCTGGAATCCATGATCAGAAACCCACGTCCTACAAGGGCTGAGGCCAGTGATGTAGCCAATGCCATTATCGATGGTAGTGATGCCATCATGCTATCGGGCGAAACAGCTATCGGCAATTACCCCGTAAAAGCAGTAAAGACAATGGCCACAATAGCTATGCGTACTGAAGAAAATATAAACTGGGAACAAATTATTAAAAAAAGAGTGTCCCATGCTGCTATATCTACCACAGAAGCAATTAGTTCCGCTACTTGTGACGCAGCCTATAGCCTAGGAGCAGCTGCCATTATCACAGCTACTGAATCGGGGTCTACGGCCAGACTTGTTTCTAAGTATAGGCCCCATACACCCATAATTGCAGTTACTCCCAAAGCCTCTGTTTTTCGACAACTTTTGTTAGTTTGGGGTATTATACCTTTGATTTCATCTCCCAGTGAAAGTACGGATGAGTTGTTAGAGATGTCCATTAGTACAGTACTGGAAGCAGGTTTTATTAAGGATGGCGATCTAGTAGTTATTACAGCCGGCGTGCCTTTAGGTGTACCGGGAACTACTAATTTAATTAAGATTCATACGGTAGGAAAGGTTTTAGCCAAGGGTACGGGGGTAGGATGTAAATCTGTTTCAGGCCGAGTAGTTATTACTAATAAAGGAGAAGAAGCAGTGGCCCGCCTAAAAAAAGGTGATATCCTTGTTACCACTTCTGTCGATCATAGTTTTATACCTGCCTTAAAAAAAGTGGGGGCTTTAATTACAGAAGTAGGAGGGCTTACCTCTGAGGGGGCTGTGATAGGAATAAATTTGGGTATCCCTGTCGTTGTAGGGGTAGAACATGCGCTTATGAAGCTTAAAGAAGTTCATTCCGTAACAGTAGATCCTGTAAGGGGTTTAATTTATAATGGTTATACAAAAGCATTGTAAAGATAAGAAAAATAAGAAAATAAAAAAGTGCAACTTAATTATAAACAAAATTAAGTTGCACTTTTTTTTGTACTTTTATAGAATAGGCTTTAGTATGCACCAAAACATCGCTGAGTTAGTATATGTATAAAAATATTATTATGAATATTTACAGGAGGTTAAAAAATGAAAATCACAGCAAAAATGATAACACGTAGCGCATTACTTTTAGCATTGGCCATAGCGATTCAAGGTGTTAAACTACCTCAATTTATTACGGGGCCTTTAATAAATACCATTTTGTATATAGCGGTAGCTTTGGTTGGTACAGTAAGCGCAGTTTTAATCGGGATTTTTACACCGGTAATAGCTCTTTTATTTGGCATAATGAAACTTCCCCCTGCTGTGCCCGTAATTATAGCAGGTAACACAGCTTTAGCATTAGTTTTTGGTAAATTCAAACAAAGTCCTGTGACAGGTGTTTTAACAGCTTCTGTAGCAAAGTTTGCAGTGATGTTTCTTGGTGTAAAGTATATCTTACCTGTTTTGTTTAAAATTAATTTACCTGCCCCAGGTATAGCCCTGCTTACCACTCCCCAACTTTTTACTGCTTTGGCAGGAGGAGTACTGGCAATAATAATATTAAAAGTCGTACAGAACTTGCAAAAATAAATAAATAGAAAAAAATACAAGGGGTAACACTGGAATTTCAGGAAATATATACACTTTTCAAAATAACATACTAAACTATTAAAAGGGAAAGATAAGTACAGGCTGGCAACTGATTCTCAGGAATCTAGCGAGGTTAACACACTTGGTGTTTACCGTTAGTTAGTTCCGGTTGTCCAGCCTGTCTTTGTTTTAAAGAGCAAGATTAATTAGTCTTGCTCTTTTTAGTATTAACAGAAATCTAAAATTAAATTTTTTAATATTTTTTGTCGAAATTTGTTTGAAAAAATAGGACCAAAGAAGGGAGGATTTCGACAATATTTGTCAAAAAATATAATAATAAACTGTGGCCAAATTTAGCATAGCTTAATTTTAGAATATAAGAGGAGATGTAAAACATGGGAAAAAAAGGATCCACAAAAAAACGAAGCTTTACATTGAAACCCCACTTTAAGTTTAAATTTAAGACATTGTTTAAACTTAAACTCAGCACACAAATCGTAAGCATAATATTGTTAGCCACTATTATTGCTGGGGTCATTGGTGCTGTGGGAACATTACAATTACAAAAGTTAAATAATTCTGTAGACTTTCTATATGAGAAGTCGGTAATAGGATTAATGAACTTAAGTGATGTTAAATATTTATTGCAAGATATAAATCAGCTTACTTTAATGTGTTTGTTAAGTGAAGATAGCGAGCAACAAACAGCTTTAAAAAGATTAATTGACGAAAATTATGTAAATATGAAGAAAAGCTTTGAAGAATATAAAAAACTAGCTTTTGATGATGTGCAAAAGATTAATATAGTTCCCATCGACAGAAAGTTAAAGGAATTTGAAGAATATACAGATGAATTGATGCTACAAATTAAAAGTGGAGAAAAAGATGATAATTGTCTTAATGAATTAGCTCAGAAAAAAATTTCCGTGCTAAATAACTTAGTTAATTTAGAAAAGCGCCAACAAGAACTTAGCGAAGAATTGTACCAACAGAGTGATGTCATATATAATTCTTCCCGCACATTATTATTTACTATAATTATAATTGGTGCCATTTTAATTATAAGTTTGGGAGCTTTAGTTTACAGGTCAGTGGCAAAACGTCTAAATAGCTTGATAACAGCAGCAAATAAGCTGGAGCAAGGGGATTTGCAAGTTAGTATTAATTGTGAAGAAAATAAAACAGAGGTGGGTAAGGTCCTAACTGCTTTTGGCAATGCTATTTTAAATCTGCGACAGTTAATCAGCGAGATTAATGAAAATACAGAGGGTGTAGCCCATGCCAGTAATGAACTAAAGAAAGCGGCAGAGGAGACGGGAACAGGTTCCGAACAGGTAGCCAGGGTTATTGAGGAATTAGCCAGAACTACTCAGGAACAAACCCAAAAAACTACTTATGTAACTGAAGCTGTAGAACATATGCTGGATGCTGTCAACAACATTATGGAAAGCTATAAAAAAGCCCAAGAGAATACAGAGAATGCCAATGATTTAGCGGAAAACGGGAAAGAAAACATAGACAAAGCAGTTGATCAAATGGAAATAATTAGAGACGTATCTGCTGATATGGGTGGTAAAATAGCTGGATTAGGTGAATTATCTCTTAAAATAAGTGATATAGTAGACATTATTAGAGATATTGCTCAACAAACGGATCTATTAGCCTTAAATGCAGCTATAGAAGCGGCAAGGGCAGGTGAACATGGATTGGGATTTGCCGTAGTTGCTGATGAAGTTAAAAAATTAGCAGAACAATCGGCAGAGTCAGCAAAGCAGATTTCCGACATAGTTGTAAATATCCAAAATGAAGTAGATACTACGATTAATGTTATGCATAAAGGCAGCGAGGAAGTTAATGCAGGCTTAAAAGCCATAGAAAAGAGTGGTACTTCATTTATGAAGATTAGAACTGCCGTAAATAACAGCAAAGTAGCAATGGGAGATGTGGGTACGGCTACAGAAAGAATAAGTGAAATAAGTAATAAAGTTAAAGAAAATATCGAAACAATAATACATGCTTATGAAGGTACCACATCCAGCATACAGGAAGTTTCCGCTACAGTTGAAGAACAATCAGCAGCTATGGAAGAAGTTGTTGCATCTATTAGTGAATTATCTAATATAGCCGATAAATCAAAAACAGCTACAGAACGTTTTAGTATATAACTAACATTAACCCCCTTTTTCCTTAGAAAAAGGGGGTTTTCTTGATTACGGCTAATATAATTAATAATTAGGGCATTATTGGCTGTAGGGGTTCTTCAAAAGGTTCTGCCAGAAAATATATAAATCTTGTTCCCACGGCATGCTCCGGTAGATATCCTGCTGCTTTAGGCGTTAGTATAGGAGCTCTATAATCTGAAGAAAAACGTAATTCATAAATAGTATTATTAAATTCATCCCAGAAAAATAAGGTACCGTGGGATGACCATTGCAGATTGCGAATGGGAGTGATAAAGGAATATATTTTATGCTTATAACCATTTGAAGTGTCTAACAAATATAGATCTTCTCCAATACCCCTGGCTGTTGTGTAAGCCAGTAGTTTATTTTCCTTATTAATAACAGCATTCTGATATCCCTTTTTATTAGAAGGTAGTAGTTCCGTGGAGCTATCTGTTTTTATATTCCATACAATTCCTTTGCTAGAAGATCCTTCAGGATCAGATAATATTATAAAGAGTATGGAATCTTCTGATAACCATAGGGCTTTGCTTTGATTAGAGAAGGTTTTCTTAGCAATTGTCTGACCTTCCTTGTTAACAACAATATTTTGAAAGACATTGCTTCCTACGTTAGGATAATCCTGTAAAGCAGTGCAAAGCAAATATTTACCTTCTTGGCTCCAAGCCAGATTAGTATAAGTCGTATGTATTTCTTGTGGAATATCTATATCAGTACTTTTATCGGTGTTAGATCCCTCGTTCATACTGAGAATATGTTGTGTTTTATCTTTTAAATCAAGATGGTAAACTACTAATTTATTATCGGAAATATAAGCTATTTCTTTTCCCGTGTGGCTCCATGTTGCTGTGGGGGAGGAAGAAAGATAAAGAGGAGCAACCTTATTTTCTATGGAGTGGAGAAAAAGGCCGGTATGGTAATTAAAAAGTAGATAATAATTGTTATTAGGACTCAATAGAGCGTTATGTCCATAACCTTGAAGAGGGGATCCCGGGACTTCTTTGAACGGTTCATAATGATTGCGGATGGCGCGCACCTTATTTTCAGCAGTTATAAAAAAATCAGCTTTAACATTGTGAGGAAATTTACTTATGGGTAAAATGTAACCTGAATGGGTACCCATAATTGCTACAGTAGGTTCTGATAATAATTGCAATTTGTTTTGCTTTTGGGCAGTTTGTACGTAAATGTGATCGCCTTCTATTTTTGTCAGAAAGCCTGTTATTAGTTGTTCTCCTGTGCTAAGTACCCAAGGGCAGGTTGGGTTAGCTTGAACAGGTAAGGAAGAAATAAAAAAGAAAATTAATAATAATGGTAAAACAAAATGTTTATTTCGCATTTTCAATGTAATATCCTCCAGAGGTTTTACTGGAATAATTTTACATTTGAATGCCAAATTCCTGCTAAAAAGGGAAAAAAAAATTAACCCATAAATGGGTTAATAGTATGATGCACCCTTCTGGATGCCGCCGAGAAGAAAGGTGGGAATCGAACCCACGTAATCAGGTGCCACGTACCTGAGTGCTACCACTACACCACGATCTTCCCTTCAACGTGCTTGTCCATATTATAGCAAGCTATTACTAATTTTTCAATTGGTTCTTTCTGGACAATTATTATTTTAACATAAAATAGAAATTTAGTGTCAAAAAATATCAAATTAAATTTGTATATATTGATAGACTTATTTGACAATCACTATATCTCAACTTATAATATAATCAATGAAAAATGGGCGGTTAGCTCAGATGGTTAGAGTGTTGCGTTGACATCGCAAAGGTCACTGGTTCGATTCCAGTACCGCCCACCATATAAGATTAATGATATATAGAAAATAAGAGGCATTCGCTTTATAGCGAATGCCTTTTTGTAAAAGGAGTCAGCAGAGGCTAATTGTTAGTCTTACATCATAATAATGTTGTTCACCATGGGACCCACCAGGCTAATAAGTATGCTGAAGATGCCTAGGCAAAGGAGGCCGAATCTGCCATTTATTCCTAGGGCCAGGGACCAGGAACTACGTCCCGATAATCCGGAAGTAACTAGGGAAACAGCAGAGAAAGGTGAAATGAGGTTGGATAAAAGCCAGCCCGTCATAATTGTAAGGGCAAAGGAATAAACATCCATACCGATGGAAGCCGGTATGATGGTAGAAACCAGAGCTGTACCGGTAACGACAGGATGTACGCCTAGCAGAGCAGGAATCATCATAATAATGATGATAGCGGCACTGAGCAGGGCTGAGTGAGAAAAGAGCCAGGAGGGAAGTAACTTGGGTAACAGGTCTCCCACTCCTGAAAGCTCTAAGGATTTACCAAGGAAGCCGGCGGCGGTAAAAAGAGCAACCACACTTTGTACTTTAATTAAAGACTCATTGTAGTATTTTTGCATACCAGTTTTATATTCTGGCAGGTGCTTCTGGAAGATACCGCAGAAGATAGGGAAAACGATGGACACCAGGGGAATAATAATTAAGAGGTTCCAAGGGCTAGCAATACTGGCGATAATAATGGAGGAAATTAGCACCACGGCTAGTACCGTCATGGTACGAATCTTTCCCCAGTTTACGACTGCACCTTCTTCAGGTTGCAGTCGCTTAAAGTTCTCGGGATTCCGCCAGATTTTATAAGCAATTCCAGCTAGATTGATGCCGTTATATATAATGGTAAAAATAATACCTACCGGTATAAGGGATACCCAGGATATATCGGTTTGGGCAGTTATAACGAGAACTGAGGCCCAGGCCGGGGACCAAAAGCCGGAAGAACAATAACTCCGTAGCAGTGTTCCCAAGAAGGTATCTTCGGAATTATAAAGCTTGGCATTAGGGGCCATCAGATCGTACATTACTGAAATGGCACCAATGCTGATTAAGACGCCCAGAATGTGGGTACAAAGGGTTACCAGGAGACAAAAGGGTAATATAGTTTGCATCCGGGTTTGAGCGACAATTTTAAGCTGCCCCTGATAATCTTCATAAAAAAAAGGCAGGGACATCATAGGAACGCAGATAAAGAGGGTAACCAGGTTAGCATTTTTCATCAGAGCCGTAAGCCATAGAGCCGGAGGAATTTTGGCCCAAAGCAACAGAATTGCGCCTATACAGAATAATAGCATAACAATTCTTCGGTTAACTTTTGGCAACCAAAATATTGCTCGAATAACAATATAGAGCAGGAGGCTAGCTATTATATAGTTTAAGGCAGGAAGCCTCAGGAAATAATTACATAAGTAAAGGGCCGCAAAAATAATAAGAGTAATCCTTAGAATATGGTTATGGATACTATCGGTATTTGCTGATGTCATAACTCCATCTCCTTTATTTGATTATGCGACATACGATTTATATATTTATATAGTAGCATAAATAAGCTTTACGTTGATTAACCTGTGTTAATAATATTAAAAATACTTAGGTTTACCGAACAAAGAGGAATATATTTTTTAGTTGCCGAAGTAATCAAAGCAGTGCTTTAGGGAGGTAATAGGATGGATGCCAGTGAGTTCAAAAACCAGGTTTTACGCGAAATTCCCTTTCAGATACTGGAAATAAAGAAAAAACAGTTCTATACTTTGTCCTTTGGTGCAGATGGCTATCTCTGGTTTGTCCAAAAAGGGTTATTGATGACGGCCCGCAATACGAAAGAAGGCAGGGTTAAAGGTATAGGTCTTTATGATATCAACTCTATGATTGGTGTAGGTGGAATTCACAGCCCAAGACGTGATATTGTATGTTACGCTTTGGGTTCCAGCACCTTACACTATGTACCTACTAAGCTATTTGATAATCTGATGCAGCGACGTCCAGATCTTTGCTATTACATGATGTGCTATATCAGCAGTAATTTGTTGGAGGTGTTCAACGATTTAGAAGTTAGCGTTCTGGGCACTTTGGAGGAACAGATCGTAGCTTATGAGGAGTATATTAGCGGTAAAATTTTACCCGAAGATGTGACAATTTCAGAAATATCTCTGGCCATGGCCATAGGTGCACACCCCGGTAGCATTAGTCGAGCCCGGCGACGGTTAAAAACACAAGAGCCTAGTTGGTAACTTTTATAAGGTCAGAGAATTTATCTAAATAAGGAAAAATTAAAACCTTATGCAAAAATGCATAAGGTTTTATTGTGGGCAAAATAATTGTGAGCCAACGACTAAAAGCGCTTACTGCCGTTAACTAAAATTTGATATTAACAAAAGTAGAATGAATATAATGATTTAAGACAAAGGACAATCTCTTATTTCAACGCCCTGTCCTGTTAAAGGTACGAGATTAGTTCCTGTATCAAAGATAATAACATCCGCCAAATCTTTAATAGTGAGACTAAAAGCGTTGAGAGTTTCATTAACTTTTAATATGAATGTAACATCCTGCCGATTTGTTCCGGAACCAAAAGTACCACTCCCCGTAATAATGGCTATAGTATTATCTTCAAGACATTCCAGGGAAAGAAGATCGCGGCCGAACAGTACTTGAGCTTGATTATTGAACATTGTAGAAAATGTTACATTAGCTCTAAAGTTGCATCCGGGACAGGCATTGAAGCCAAGGCTAGCTCTTTCTCCTCTAGCACTTATAGGGGTGGTGTCATTAGGTAATATACCTGTGCCTCCGCCTGTGGCAAAACAATCACATTCTTCGGGTGGGGGTTCCACAGGACATAGACAAGCTAAGAGTTCTTCTTCAAGGGCGACTTTCAATATTAAATTAGTATTGATACTCTCTAGCAAATTAATGATTAGTTTGATAGGGCACTTTTTTTTGAATTTGTCGGAACACTCTTCATTATGCATAACTAAGTATCAGTCCTTTACACTTTATTAATTTAATTATATGTTTGTAAAGGACAAAGAGTGTTTAAAAAAATACTTAAAATATTAATACATAGAGTACATAAAAAAATTAAAATATAAAATATATTCTTATATATAGATTATAATTAGTGTAACAAGTTCTTTAAAATTGTTATGCTTAAAGAGGTGTAAAGGATATGGCCTTTTTACAAATACCGATTATTATCAATAAAAAAACAGTTATAAAAAAAATGGGACATGAAAATGTGACGGATATTCCAGGAAATATCCTGGCAGAAGTGGAGCAGGCGTTGCATGAGGCCCAAGAATATCTTGATCCCTGTATTTGGTACGAAAAATTAAAATTTGTTAAAGATGAAGAACATGAAAGACTAATACTACCAGATGGTAGTTACTTTTCAGGAAAGCATGCCTATAATAACCTTTATTTGGCTGATTATTTAATAGTTGCCATAATCACTGTGGGAGATAAGCTTGGTAGCGTTAGTAGAGCCTGTTTTCAAAAGGGTTATTATTTGAAGGGGTTGATTTTTGATATTATCGGTAATGTTGCCTTAGATAATCTAGGTTATAGTTTTTGGTTGAAGATAGTAGAGGAAATAAAAAGTAAAAACTTAGGTATTACCTGTCGCTTATGCCCTGGAGATAATGATTGGAATATTAAAGAACAACAAAATATTTTTTCTTTAATAAAGGATAACGGTGTAAAGGTACAGTTAAATAAAAATTATATGATGGATCCCGTAAAATCTGTATCTCTGGTATATGGAGTAGGGAAGAATGTTGAATTCACTAGAGCTGGGCATGATTGCGCTGTTTGTTCTTCTGAGAGATGCCCTTACCGAGAATGTCCCGCAGACAACAGTTGAGAAGTTTATTACCATTAGTAGGCCAGGTATATTAATTAGCAGAAGGAATAATGATAACATATAGATAATAGGATAAACAGGGGTTGGAAATGGATAAAATTACGGTTTCTGTCGAGGAGAAGGAAATAACTATAACTAACCCTAATAAATATTTATGGAAAGAGGAAAAGATTACTAAGCTTGACTATATCCATTATTTAATCATGGTAGCACCTTATCTTTTACCTTATACAAGCAATAGATTGCTTACCATGATCCGTTACCCCGATGGAGTCCAAGGGAAATCATTTTATCAGAAAGGAATACCGGCCTATGCTCCCCAATGGCTTACTACAGTAGAGTATAAAGATAAAAACTATGTATTGTTAAATGATTTGGCAACTCTGGTTTGGGTTGGCAGTCAGGCGGCCTTGGAGCTTCATGTGCCTTTTAATACGTATTTTAGAGAAAACTATCCTTCGGAAATGATTATTGATTTGGACCCCATGGAAGAAAATAATTTTAATCTAGTTCAGGAAATTGCTCTGCAAACTAAAGAGACCTTAGATTCTTTTGGCTTAAATAGTTATGCAAAAACTTCGGGAGCTACAGGGTTGCAGATATATATACCCCTTAAACCTAACTATACATATGAAGAAACCAGAATGGTTGTTAAATTTATTGCTGATTATATTACTGAAAAAAACCCTTTAAAAGTTACTGTAGAAAGGAGTATAAAAAAGAGAGGTAGCTTACTTTATTTTGATTACTTACAGTTTTGGCGAGGGAAAACACTACCGGCACCTTATTCCGTCCGGGGGAGGAACAAAGCAACCGTTTCGGCACCTTTGGAATGGGAAGAAGTTCAGCAAAAAAAAATAAGACCGGAAGATTTTACAATACTGACCATGAAAGAAAGAATCAGCAGGAAAGGAGATGTGTTTAGTAAACTTACTACTACGAGGAACGAACAAAATATAGATGAGATCTTAAGATTTATAAAAACCCATGAAGATACCATAGGAAATAATGGCAATATATAGTAAAATATATAAGTGGATATGGATACTTAATAGTAAGACTAGTACAAATAAAATTATAATATATATAAAAAATATTGAATATATAAAAAATAAGATAAAAATTAATAATATTACAAGTAAATGTGAAAATAGATTTAAAGGGGGAGAATTTTTTGCAGAATGATACTCCTTATAAGTGGCTAAAAAAAATTGGAAAGGAGAGAGTTCAAGCTTTTCAAGATTCTTTCGCTAAATCTTTTGAAATTAGTTTATGTCTATTGGGTTTAAATGGGGAGGTTCTTACAGTTTGGTCAAATTCGTTAATGTTTTGTCATTATATGATGAAAATAAATGGAAAGCGGTGTTTGCAAGAGCGTAAAAATGCCATAAATCATGTTATTAAGAATGAAAAACCCCATATTTTTAAGTGTTATATGGGTTTAACCTTGTTCATGTGTCCTATTTATTATTGTCGGGAAATAACTTGTATTGCTATGGGGGGAGGTGTTTTTTCTGCTGAAGATAAAGATAATACTAAAAAATTAGCTGATAGCAATATACCTATTTTGGCGAATAAAAAGGTTGAAGATATTATAGATCTTTTAGGGGCAACCTTTAATATGTTAAATTGTGAGGAAGAATTGCAAGAGAGTGATAATAAAGGTGCTCAGGTTATAAATATCGGTTTGTTGCAAAATAGATTAAGTAGAAGAGAGTTAGAAATTGCCGATTTAATAACGGATGGAATGACTAATAAAGAGATTTCAAAAAAATTGTATATTAGCGAAAAAACAGTTAAGACTCATGTCAGCAATATTTTAGCAAAACTGGAAATGAAGGATCGTATGCAGTTAGTGCTATTTTGCAGTCGCAATAAAGGACTATAGACAGACGGAGGTACCCCTTATGTCTATTAATAAAAAAATGTTAATTTTTGTTGTTGCTCTCGTAATTATACCTATGTTGCTCTTATTTTTTATATCTACCTCAGTACTAGATAAACAAATAGAGAAGAGCGCCCAAAGTTTTTTGGAAAATGCTTTGAAAATTGGTCGCAATAGAATGTTAGGTCGTCTCCACGAAATGAATAAAGGTTCTCAAGTCATGGTAAACTCGCAAGAGTTTCAAGAGGCTGTATTACATAAAGATGAGAATGTTCTTGCCTCCGAGATCCGGAAATTCAAGGGTATATATGGTTATACAGATTTTATTATAATACTGGATAAAAACAAAAATATTATAACAAGTTTTCCCCAACTACCAAGTAATAAAGTGAGAATCTTTGAGGGTATAGTAAATAAAGCATACGAAGATCAAAGCGGTTTTTCTACGGAAACAGTATTTAATTTAGCTGAGTTATATCAGGAAGATTCGGAAGAATACAACAAATTTAAAGTTAAATTTATAAATAATTATGGAACTAGTAAAGGGGAGGATGGATATTTTACTAAATGTTTAGCAGGAATGGCCGCTGCTCCTGTTATTGTCAAGGATACTAATACGGTACAAGGTTATTTCATCATAGGAGATATAGTGAACAATGATGATTATTATCCTCGCATATATAGTGCAAGTGTAAAAGACTCCTATTTAGCATTATCTGTTGATGGAATTCGGCTAACTTCTAATATACAAAGTCCCACAAAAAGGAATTATATAGGAAGCAAAATCCCTATTTCCATGGATAGCTTGGAAGGCCCTATGGATTCATACTTTGGTTATGTTAATTTTGGTGATGAGATTCATGTATTTTTGGACGAGCCTATTCTCGACTATAAAGGAGAGATAATTGGTGCTTTAGGAGTAGGTATACCGGAACATAAATTCTGGGTACTCATTGAGACTAACAGAAAGATAATATTTTGGATAACTTTTACATGCTTAGTTTTTATGATAATAATTGGACGTCAGGTATCAATGCGGATAACAAGACCAATTATGCAAGCAACAAAATGTGCCGAATCTATCGTAAATGGTGAGCTTGATTTGGTCATAGACAAAAAACTAATGGATGGGAATAAAAGTGAAACAGCAATACTATTAAAAACTTTTCAAAAAATGGCCAATGATCTTAAAGATAATGAAGAAGAAAGAAAGCAATTTTTAGAAAAGCTGAAAAAAGAACATGAACATCAACAGCATTTAACTTATCAATTAAAAGAAATTAACGATGAGTTGGAAGAAAGGGTAGAGGCCAGAACAAAAGATTTGAGATTTGCCATCAAAGCCTTGAAAAAAGCGGACGAAGTCAAATCCCAGTTTCTTGCCAATATGAGTCATGAGCTGAGAACGCCTCTCAATGCTATAATTTGTTCCTCGGAAGTTTTGCAGGATAGAATTTTTGGCTTTTTAAATGATAAACAGGAAAAATATATACAAAACATCTTAAACAGCGGTAAACATCTACTGCAATTAATCAATGATATCTTGGATATTTCTAAAATTGAAGCGGGTAAAATGACTTTATCATTAGGAAATTTCTTAATAGCAGATATAGTTAATAACAGCTTAACAATAGTTAAAAGTTTAGCATACCGTAAAAATATAGAAGTTAAAACTAAAATAGTACCGGAAAATTTTACTGTTAAAGCAGATGCTAAAAAAATAATGCAGATTTTTTATAATCTTTTGTCTAATGCCGTCAAGTTTACCCCTGATAACGGACAAGTGGAGGTTGAAGTATACAAAAGAGCTGAATTCATGCAGGTAATAGTGAGGGATAATGGGATTGGTATTAATGAAGGAGATCAGGAGCGAGTCTTTAATGAATTTGAACAAGTAGACAGTTCCTATGAAAAATCCCATGAAGGAACAGGCTTAGGCTTACCCTTGACTAAAAAACTTGTAGAAATGCATGGAGGTGAAATATATTTGAAAAGTGAAGTTGGACAGGGAACAGAAGTAATTTTTACAATACCTATTGATACGGAAGGATTTTTAGCAAAAAAATAACACAACAAAGAGGGAGAAAAATGGAACGAGTACTTGTGGTAGATGATAATGAGCAAAATTGCGAATTAATGACAGATATCCTAGCAAATTGGGGCTATGATGTGTTCAAAGCAGTGCAAGGAAAAGAAGCCATTAACCTTACCTTGAGATACAAACCTGATATAATTTTACTGGATGTTATGCTTCCAGGTATGAATGGGTTTGAAGTATGTTATGAATTAAAAAATAACCAGCAAACACAGAATATTCCTATTGTAATGTTAACGGTATTGAATGATGTAGAAGATCGGATCCGAGGTTATAAAGTTGGAGCAGAAATTTTCTTATCTAAACCTATAAATTATAATGAGCTGAAATATAAAATTCAATCATTAATTAAGCAAAAAAAGATACTGGACAATATGGAACAACGATGGGCAGTTGTAAACACTATCTTGAATATAATGGAAAAACAAGATTATAAGCTTTATATACACTCCTGCAGAGTGAAAGATTATTGTCATAAGGTGGCAAAATTGCTTGCCCTTGCGGACCAGCAATACGAGCGCTTAATGGTGGGAGCTTGTCTTCATGACGTTGGAAAAATCATTAATGAATCATATTTGGAACATGTTCATACAGGTGCAGAAATTATCAAACCACTAAAAATAAGCCATTGGCTGGAAGAGTTCGTAAAACGTCATCATGAAAAATTAAATGGGCAGGGATTTCCTGATGGTTTGTTAAAACAAGACCTTTCCAATGAAGTACAGGTTTTAGCATGTATCAATCGATTTGTAGAATTGTGGGAAGCAGAGGGAAACAAGGATAAAGCTGTGGCAATAATAAAAGAAGAAGCAGAAAAAGATGATTGGAACATTAATGCTGTTTCAGCCTTGGAACAAGTCTTGGAAGATGAGAAATTTATTGAATATTATTTTAAATAGAAAAGGCCGTCATATGATGGCTTTTTTGTTTATAGCTTGTTTTAAATGCCACTGTTAGGGGAGAAGAAAACTGACAGTGGCTTTTTATTATAGCGGCGTAAAGAATATAACCTTTACACTGAACCGTTGGTAAAAGCTTGTGAAAGTAGTACTAAAGATGTAGGAATATAAAAAGATCGTACTTTTTTCCAACCTACGGCTTATACAATAAAATGCCTAATCAAATTAGACTAAATATCAGGAAGTAATTAATACTTATTAACTCATTAAGGGTATTTTTTCTGGAGGAGGTGAATTGCATTTATTTATAATGTTATTCCATGAATCCCTTAATGGATATTAAAAAAGAAAGGTAGAGGAGGATCTGGATGGTTAAGAAACTCGCTGATATCTTAGCAGAAAAAGGGTTGGACATCAATTTCCAGTACGGTGGGAAAGCACCGGAAGAAATGATCGACAGAGAGGTTAAAAAAGAGCCATTCCCAAGAGTTAAAAAACTGAAAGATCAATATTATGCTACGTTATCGTCAGCTTCCTTGGAATTTCCTTATTGGTACACTCGTAAATACAAAGAATTAGAACATGAAATTCCTGTTGTACGGAGAGCCGCTGCTTTAAAACATGCTTTTTCCCATATAAATCCAACTATTTGGCCCGGAGAATTAATAGTCGGAGGGAAAACTTACCATTATAGAGGTTCCTTCCCAATGCCTTGGGAATCTGAGGGCTATTACATGGCTAAGGAAGATGAATTGTATCAATCTGCTTTAGCTAAAGGTAGTGCAAGTTCCGGTGAATTGAGTAGATTTGGTAGTGGTGGTGGTAATGTTACCAAGAGTTTTGGTAAAGTTACTTCTATCGCCGGTAAGTTCGGTATTCGCAGTGAAGAAGTACCTGCTTTGATTAGGTGTGCTAAAGAATGGGTCGGTAAATCAGTTGATGATTTAGGCAATAAATATGAGAAAATGGTTCCCGAATATGATATTAAAGAAAAAGTAATGAGAAGCTTAATCTGTATGTTTGACTCTGGGTTTACACTCCCCTTAGGCCGTGAAGTTATTAACTATTATTATCCTCTCCAATATGGTTTTGGCGGCTTAATTGAAATGTGTAAAGAAAGAAAGAATGAAGTAGCCGGTAGAGCAGATGGTGACGGAGTTACCGGTATGGATCGTTTATATTTCTATGATGCGGCCATTATGGTGTTAGAAGGAATTCAAGCTTGGGTTAAAAACTACTCCAAAGAAGCTGCTAGATTAGCTGCTATTGAAGAAGATCCTCAACAGAAGAAAGAATATGAAGAAATAGCAGAAATCATGGATTGGATTTCTACAAATCAACCTCGTACTTTCCGTGAAGCATTACAGATGACTTGCATGATTCATTTTGCTGTATTAAATGAAGATGCTATATCTGGTATGTCTCCTGGTAGAGTTGGTCAGGTTCTATGGCCTTGGTTTGAACAGGATATGGAAGCAGGCAGAACCGACGAAGGTCAAGTTCTGGAACTTTTAGAATGTCACAGAATGAAGTTTACTTTGATTGACTGCTTTGCTTGTACCGGTGTTGTTGGTGGAGTTCTTTCCGGTAATACCTTTAATAACCTGAGTATGGGTGGATTAACAAAAGATGGTAGGCCTGCCTGCAACCGTTTGGAAATGTTAATAATTGAAGCAGGTATGACTAACCAAACTTCTCAACCCACACTATCGGTATTGTACGATGAAAAATTACCAGAAGATTTCCTTTTGAAAGCCATCGAATGTAATAAGACAGGTACAGGGTATCCTGCTTGGATGAATAACCAGAATGCTATACAATTCTTAACGAAACAATATGGACCGGAAGGCATGGATCTGGAGGAAGCTCGTTCCTTTGCTATTGGAGGATGTCTGGAAACCTCACCTTGCTGCTGGAAAGAATTAACCCTGAATGGCAAGAAATATAATATCCCGGGCGGTGCCGGACAGCCCACTAGTGTTGGTGTTCACTTTATCGCTAACCCCAAAGTATTAGAACTTGTGTTATTTAATGGATACGACTACAGAATGAAAGAACAGTTATTACCACCCCATAATAAAAAATTAGAAACATATGAAGAATTAGAAGAAACCTTTAAAGAATATTATGAAATGATTGTAGATTGCTTAACTACTTGTAACAATATTCAACATGATATCTGGCGGAAACAAAACATGTGTCTCTTCTTATCAATCCTCAAGCCCGATTGTTTAGATAAAGGACAGCATATCGGTAATCTCGGTTATCGTTATAACGGAACATTCAACGTAGAGTCTTGTGGACAGATTACTCAAGTTAACTCTATGGTAGCTATCAAAAAATTAGTTTATGACGATAAGAAATATACTTTGGAAGAATTAAAAGATGCTCTTATGAACAACTTTGGCTTTAAGACAGCAGCAGAAGTTGATAGCTTCTCCCTGGCAGCTCAAGAGAAGAAAGACGAAACAGGAAAATATGATGAAATTCATAGTGACTGCTTGAGAGCTCCTAAATATGGTAATGACGATCCTTATGCTGATCAAGTATTAAAAGACTATGAAGACTGGTTCTGCCCCATGTGTACTAAATATGAATCCCTCTATGGCAGAAATCTGTACTCTTGCCAAATCTCCGTTTCCACTCACGGACCTCAGGGTGCAGCTACCCTAGCTTCCGCAGATGGACGTTTAGCAGGAACTACTTATGCAGACGGATCAATGTCGGCATATCCTGGTACAGATAAGAGCGGCCCGTATGCCCTCTTTACATCAGCTACTTGTTGGGATCACACACAATCACAAAACTCCCAGATGAACTTAAAACTCCATCCCAATGCTGTTAAAGGTTTAGAAGGTTCTAAGAAGCTGCTGGATTTAACTCGTGCCTATATGAGACGCGGCGGTTTCCATATTCAGTACAACGTAGTTGACTCGAAAGTCCTGAAAGATGCTCAAGAAAAACCAGAAAACTATCGTGAATTATTAGTTCGTGTTGCCGGGTTCACCCAGTACTGGGTTGAAATTGGTAAACACATTCAGGACGAAGTAATTGCCAGAACTGAATATGAAGGCGTTTAAAAAAAAGGGGAGGGCTGTTTAATGAGTAAGGCTGAATTAAGACATGATGATTGCAGAAACTTTATACCCATTGATGTAGCTAAAGGGTTTTGTAATGCCAAGAAAATGAATGTCATGATTGATACTCCTGTTTGTGGTAAATTTGAAGCTTTGCCAAAGTGTAAGAACTGTGCAAACTTTAAAGATGCAACAGAAGATAATATGGGTAAATGTGTAGGATTTGATGATGGATATTGGGCTTTTGCTGATTTGAAGGCTGCAAATTGCGAAAAATATGAAGCTAAGTAATTGTTGAAATTAATTGAAGAAGGGTGCAAAATGGCTTGCACCCTTCTAACCTATCAACTGCAAGTAATATCTGAATTATCTATAACTTTCTCATAAAGTGAAACTTCCATCAATGGGAGTTTTCTTCATCCCCATTGATGATTAGTTGAACCAATCCGGTGTTAACATCCGTGATCAGAAGCGGAGTGCTGGCCATAATGTTTTAAGAAGATAAGGATTAGCAGTTCGCTAGCGGATAAATAACTAATGAGGTGAGAATATGGATGAAAGTAGAGCTAAAAAACTTGGTTATATGGTTGTAATATCATCATGGTTAGCTGTATTTGTACTATTTGGCTATAGAGCAACATTCTCAGTTCTTTTAGGTCCCATGTCGGAGAGTATGGGTTGGAGTGTCAGTCAGACTTCTTTAGGTTACTCTTTGATGATGTCTGTTTATGCTATTACGGCGTTCTTTAGTGGAATGATTATTGATAAATGGGGTACCAAACCAGCATATTTGATTGGTTCTGTTTTTGCTGCTTTGGGCTTTTATGTAACAAGTTTAACTAGTAGCTATGTTCAGTATTTGGCTGCCTACGCTATCCTGGCTGGCATTGGAACAGGTATGTTGTGGGTATCGTCAACGATTTCCGTTCGTAAATGGTATGTTGGTAAATACTACGCTAAAATGTGGGGATTAGCTTTCATGGGTGCTCCTGTGGCCCAGGTAATTTTAAGTTTAAAGCTAAAACAGGCCTTGTTGACCATGGATTGGCGTGAAGCTATGCAAGGTTTATCTTTGGTGGTATTAGTAGCTTTAATCATTGCTGCTATAATTGCTAAGAAGAGTCCGGAACAATATGACCTAAAACCCTTTGGCTTGGAGACATTAGGACCGGCCAAGCCTGAATACAATTGGACTTTGAAGGAAGCATTCAGTAAATACGCTATCTGGGGCTCCATTTTCGCTTTCTTGACCAGTATGGTAGCTGAATTTTTAATCTGGACACAAATTATTATGTACTTAACCAACGATGTTAAGATGTCCTTAGATGGAGCAACAAATCTCTATGTAACAATTGGTATTGCAGGAATATTTACTATGCCTTTGATGGGAATTGTTGCTGACCGTGTTGTAGGAAAACTTGGACATGAAATCAAAGGACGTAAAGCTATGTTAGTATTTGCACCGGCAGTGGGAGTTATTGCTTGTATTTGCCTGCTTTTAACTTCAAATGCTATGGCTTTAGGCATAATTGCTTGTCTGTTATTTGCTGTATATTGGGCTATTGAGCCAGGTGGAGTTGCCGGTTATGCCGGAGCTATTTACGGAAGAAAAAGTCTTGGCAAAATATGGGGGCTGGCTACTCTAATAGTTATGGGGATTGGTCCTGCCGTAGGTAGTTTTATGGGTGGATATTTGTATGATATATCAGGTTCCTATTTTAATTCCATCGTCTTTGCTCTGTGTGCTTTCGTAGCTTCTGCTATAATAGCATTCCTGCTACCTTTGAGTGCAGAACCGTCACGTACTACAGAGGATGTTGAGCTTAAAGCCTAGGGTGCTAATAAATTATTAGGGGAATGAATTAATTTTTTCATTCCCCATTTTTGAAAATTATATTTTAAAATATAATAATCCTTAGGAGGTAAAACAGTGAATGAAACAAAAGGTTTAATATTTGATATTCAAAGTCACTCTGTCCATGATGGTCCCGGTAGCAGAACATTAATATTTTTAAAAGGCTGTCCTTTACATTGTGAATGGTGTGCTAATCCCGAAGGTATGGAATATCGACAGAGGCCTTTATATAGGGTAACGAAATGTGTGCACGTAAAACAGAAATGTGTGCGCTGTATAGAAAAATGTCCTTATGGCGCAATAAAGTCTAGTGGAGAAGAAGAGTTACCTTTAATTATTGATTGGGATAAATGTGAAAAATGTACTACCATGGACTGTATTAAAGCTTGTCTCAATGATGCCTTTGTAATGTGCGGTAAGTATTATTCCGTAGCAGATCTTATGCGTATTTTTACCAGGGATATTAATTTTTGGGGAAGAAATGGAGGAGTCACATTTAGTGGAGGTGAACCTCTGGCCCAAAAAGAGTTTATTTTAGAAGTACTTAAACAATGTAAAGAAAAGTATATACATACTGCCATTGAGACATCAGCATATACCTCCCGAGAGCATTTTTTGAATGTATTTAAATATATTGACTTTGCTTTTATTGATATTAAACATATGGATTCTGATAAGCATAAGGAAAAAACAGGTGTAGGTAATGAAAGAATACTCGAAAACATAACGGACTTAATCGAATCAGGTTGGCCCGGTCGCTTAATAATACGTATGCCGGTTATAGAAGGATTTAATGACACAGATGAAAATGCTATTGCTACCGCAGAATTTATGAAAAACTTAGGTTTACGGGAGATGAATATTTTACCTTTCCATAGATTAGGAGAATCAAAATGGAGACAGTTAGGTAAAATATATCCTTATAAAGACTGTGAAGGAACAACTGACGAGGTTTTAGGGCGCATTCAGGATATATATTTAGATAGGGATATCTTATGTTATGTTAGCAGTGATACTCCTTTTTAAAAGAGGGAAAAAATCATGATAGAGCAAATACAACCTGCATTTATACGTGCAGGTTTGTATATATAAAGAGAAGTCTAACTGTTCAGCACCCCAAATGTTAGTTTTGGCATCTAGCATTTGGGGTTTACTTCGTTGTATGGCCTTATTTTTTAATTTATATTTTTTATTTATGTATACATTAAATAATTAGAAATGACTCATCCTAATAGTGAATAAAGAAAGGAGGGTAATCAATTGCAAACACAAGATATTAATGCTCAACAAATGGGTAAGGGAATGCAGCAAAATAGAATGCCGGAACCACCTCAAATAATAACTTCCAAGGATTTAAGTTATATTCGGGATGCGTTATCTTGGGAGTTGGCTGCAATTAAAAAATTTAATCATTTTGCTCAGGAAGCACAAGATGAGAAAACCAGATCCGTAATCCAAAAAGTAGGGCAAGTACATCAAAAGCACTATAATAACCTTTTGAAGCATCTTAATCCGGCTAACTCAGCCAGTAAGTTAAAATCATAGGGAGGTGTAGAGATGCAACAACAACAACAAAACATGATTCAGAATCCCCAAATGCCTAATGAACCCCAAACACAAAGTCCCGAAATGAGTGATCGAGATAGACTAAATGATTGCCTATCCACATGTAAGTATATAACAGACGGATTGAATGTTATGGCGCGGGAAGCCAGCCATAAAGTGCTATATCAAGATGTAGTCAACATGCTTACCGAGACTCATAACGGTGCACGGGATATTTTTAACTTAATGTTTGAACAGGGACATTATGCTTTTGAAGCAGCTGAAGAGCAAAAAATTCAACAAGCTGAGCAACAATTTAAACAATATGCTCAAAATCAATTTCCTAATAAAGGCATGGGAATGATGCAATAGCAGATTTAGCTTAGAAAAAAGGAACTTATTACATTAAGTTCCTTTTTCTGATTAAATTGACATAAAGATTATCGTATATAAAAAAAGCTCCCTCATATAATAATCCTGCGGAGGGAGTGATTATATGGTGGATCCTATTTCCATAGGTACTAATACAGTTCCTAACATTTTAACTGATAAATTAAAAAAAGAACTTATATTTTTGCAGAAAGAAGGGCTTCCTTTAGATATAGTCATGGACAACATTGGGGAATTTACTTTTTTAGATTGCTTAGTTTCCGATAAAAAAGGGAAAGGCAGAGAAAATCTGGAGACAATAAAGTCTTATATAGCTAATTGTCTTGCTGAAGTGATTGTTGATGAATGGGAAGCCAGGATTATCAGGAAGGTTATTCGTCATAATTATTATTATTACAATGAAGATGAAAAGCAGCATATTCTTTCTAAAGCTAAGGAAATCCTAAACCCAGTTGGTTTTGGCTCATATCAGAGATTACAACGCAAAGAAAAAGTAATGCAAAAAATCCTCGAATACTTGAATCTTCATAAAGAATTGATACTGGAGGGATTTATCAATTTTCGCCTTAAGGATTATCAGGAAGAACTAGAACAAATTGTTAATTCTGCAGTAGACGAATTCCTATTAGAAAAAGAATATCTGGAGTTCATTAGACTATTAAAATATTTTGTTGATATACAAGAACCTAAAATTAAGCAGATAAAAATAATATTTAGGTCCAATGGTAAATTTGAATTACTGGATAGTGAAAATCAACCTGTGCAACATGAATGTTTACAGGGTTTGTTATTAGATTTAAAAGAAAATGAAATCAACTATGATGATTTACTTATAAGTGCTTTGATTACTTTAGCTCCTGAAGAGGTTGAATTACACATAGAGGAAGGAGTAACTACAGGAGATACTATAAAAACTATTGAAAATGTGTTCGGTAAAAGAGTTACAAAGTGTGAGGGCTGCGATATCTGCCGCCCTAATAAGAATAATTAAAGTTCACGTGAAAAGCGTGAACTTTTTTTATCGTACGCCCGGTATGGGCTTGGAAAAATACATGGCAGTATGCGATAATAAACAAGAATACTAATAACAGTATTCTTCCTAAGTGAAGCCCGACTAAAAGATAGTTTGCATAAGCCCGCACGGTTTTTTGTGAACTAGTGTATAGAAGTGGGGGGAGGTTTACTTGGTGTTGACAAAGAAGAAACAGCACTATGCAGCAATGGAGGCAGTTAGATGAAGGGATTTGTTATAATAATATTTATGGGAGTAATAGGTGCTTCTATAGGTTGGATTACAAATATTTTTGCTATTAAACTTTTATTTCGCCCTTATTCCCGTGTTGAAATACCTATTATCCACTGGGGGATACAAGGATTAATCCCTAAAAGAAGAGCAGATATAGCTACAGCTTTAGGCAATATAGTAAGCACAGAATTAATAACGGGAAAAGATATAATGGCCAGTCTAAAGCAAAAAGAAGTGAAAATAAATATAGCCAAAAGAATGAAAAAGTATATTCAAGAAAGAGTATTAGAACATCTTCCTTCCGTCATTCCCTATACTATTCAATTAACATTAGCCGAATATGCAGGGAATATTTTATATCAGGAAATAGATAATTTTTTGGATGACCCGGAACAACTAATTAAGAAAAGTGAAATGGAAGAGATAAAGGGGCAGATTAAAAGAATAGTAGAAGAGAAAATCTTATCTTTGGACATGGTTCAAATGGAGAGCCTTACATATCAATTAGCTAAAGCTGAGTTAAAGCACATAGAGATTTTAGGAGGAATATTGGGTTTCCTTATCGGAATAATACAAGGCTTAGTTTACTTTTATATTTATCAGGCATAAAAAAAGGTTGCATTTTTACATGCAACCTTTTTTGGAAAGCTATAATCTTTTATCATATTCTTCAACAAGGCTATCTATAAGCTCACTGTAATTTGAAGTGTTATGGTTATGACAGGCTATAGCAAGATTATTGCGCCTTTGTAAATGAGTATATTTGAAATAGGCAATCATTATTGCTATTGCAAACCATACTATACCGAATATTATAATTTTTAGCATTTGGTATCCCCCCTTCCTGCGCTTCGCTAAACCCAACTAACTCTACTAAAGATCAAGAGCGGGACCCTTAGGATGGAGCTAGTCTTCGTGTTTACCGCTTCCCTATTACGGTAGTAATAGGTGACACAGAAACAGCTATAATACTTTAAGTGCAAGAAATATGCCAAGTTAATAATTATTTAAAGTAACAGGAATATTGAATAAAATAGTTAAATATAGTATGCAAAAATGAAAACTAATTTCCTTGGAGAAAACATTAATATAGTCAAATCAAGGTTTATTGGTAAGCAAAATTGCATATAGTTAGAAAATAAATTGCATATAAATAGGTGAGAAGAGGAGGTGATAGCTTTGGAAAAACTACTATTAAAAAAAGAAAATGAGCTTTTATATAAGATTATTGAATCTTCATATGATGGGATTTTCATGGTTGATAATAAAGGTAAAATAGTTTATTGTAACAGCGCATATCTGCGTATCTCCGGTTTAAATAAAGAGAAAATAATGGGGCGCTATATGCAGGACCTTATAAACAAGCAAGAAATTCCCGATGCGGCTTCTTTAGATGTTTTAGAAAGCAAAAAACATGTTACAAAAAATATAGATTATTATAATGGAGTGTCGGCACTGGTTACTAGTACGCCTATATTCGATGATTCTGACAACTTAATTCGTGTTTTTTCAAATGTAAGGGATATTACTGAATTAATCCACTTAAGAGAAGAATTAAAAAATACAAATGACCTTAATAAAGAGTATCAACAACAATTATGGAAAACTCAATATGGGTCTAAGGGAAATAATCAATTCATTGTGAAAAGCGCGGTTATGCAAAATATTGTCCGTTTAGCTTTACGAGTAAGTCATATTAGCTCCCCTGTTTTAATACAAGGTGAATCAGGGGTGGGAAAAGATATTATTGCTAGATTTATACATAACGGAACTGAAAAAATAACAGCACGACCCTTCATCCACATTAATTGTAGCGCAATTCCTGAAACATTATTGGAGTCAGAGCTTTTCGGTTATGAGTCAGGAGCCTTTACCGGCGCTGCTAAAGGAGGAAAAAGGGGGCTATTTGAACTAGCTAACGAAGGTACTTTATATCTTGATGAGATAGGGGAGATGCCCCTAACTACTCAAGTTAAATTGCTTAATGTATTACAAAATAATAAATTTTACAGGCTTGGTGGGACAAAAAAAATAAGCGTTAACTTTAGGATTATTGCTGCTACTAATAAAAATTTAGAAGAAGAAGTAAAAAGTAGCAGGTTTAGAGAAGATTTGTATTACCGTCTCAATGTAATACCTATTTATATTCCTCCCCTACGTGAACGTCTTGAAGATATTGTACCCCTTATAATGCATTTTGTCGAAACTTATAATGGCAAATTTGGTTTTAATAAGAAGATTCTATCTACCACAATAGAATTCTTAACCGGTTATAAATGGCCTGGTAACGTGCGGGAGTTGAAAAATGTAGTGGAAAGAATGGTTGCCCTGGCTGAGAGTGACATTATTGATGAGCAGTGTATACCACACTATATAAGAAAGGAAACCGGCAAGCAGCAGTATATCTATACCCCAGATTATTTTGATTCTTTTAACTTAAAGGATATAATGGGTAAAGTAGAATGTGAAGTAATAAGTAAAGCATTAAATACTTTTGGTTCTTTACGTAAGACGGCGTATCATTTAGGGATTGATCTTTCTACATTAGTGCGTAAAAAGAAAAGGTACAAGTTATGACTACAGAAAATTCTGATTTAACTATAAATAACGAAAATATAAAAGATATTTAAACCTATTATAATTATTAAAGCTATAAGAGTAAGGTCTGAAATAATGGGAGAGGGGGACATTAGATGAAAAATATTGGTCAAACAGATAAATATCTTAGATTAGTAATTGGTTTAGGTATTATGGCTTGGGGATTATACATTCATACTATGTGGGGCTTGCTTGGTTTGTTACCCCTTTTTTTCATGGTGCTTGGCTGGTCACCCTTATATGCTGTTTTAGGTATTTCTACTTTAAAAAAGAAAAAGAATTAGCTAGTTAATACAATATTTCGATAAGATATAGAAAAAGGGCTATTACATATTGGATTATTTGTCCATGTATAATAGCCCTTTCCACAAATTATAGTAAATCTGTTTATCTGCGGGCATCTCTTAGATCTTGTTCTTGGGCAAGTTTGCATCCTGTTGGTGTCAAACAAAGGCCTCCATTACATGTACATCTTAACTCACTAGGCAATTGGGCTCCTATTCTAAACATGGTTTCGGTTACTTCATCAAGGGGGATACAAGGATCAAAACCACCCATGATAATATTAGCTGATACCACTGCGTTTGCGCTAGCACTAACGTTTCTGCTAATACAAGGAACTTGGACAAGACCCGCTACAGGATCACAAATGATTCCTAGTATATTTTGAAGAGCTACTGAGGCAGCAGCAAGTGCTTGGTGTGGTGTACCTTTTAAATAATGGATTAGTCCCCCGGCAGCCATAGCTGATGCGGCACCGGGTTCAACTTGACATCCATAGAGTTCGGCGGAGAAGTTACAGTCTTTGGCCATGCAAACACCAATAATGGCAGTA